>CAYQGF010000078.1:0-11668 GCA_964416885.1 uncultured Iamiaceae bacterium | reverse complement strand
CGGTGTGGTCCTCGGGCGACTGGGTGCGGGCGTTCGGGTCGAGCTGGAACGAGTGGAGGACGACCTCGACCTCGTCGCCGTGCTCGAACTCGGCGATCGCCGCATCGAGGTTGGCCAGCCCCACGAAGCACCACGGACAGACCACATCGGACCACACATCGACACGCATGCCCGGTCGAACCCCGCCCGCGGCGAGGGTGTTCCCCGTCTGGACCAGTACCGTTGACCGGCCCCTGAGAGACCGGGGTCGACCCAGGAGCAGACGTGGACCCCGCCGAGACCGATACCCCGAGCACCGCCGACGGTGAGCCGCACCAGGCCGCCGCGCCGAGCGACGAGGCCGACCGGGTGACCGCAGCCCCGGACGAGGCCGCCCCCCTCACGGAGGATGCCGCTCCCGCCGACGCGCCGGCCACCGACGACACCGCTCTCGCCGCTGACGCCCCCGTCACCGAGGCCGACGCCGACGCCAAGGCCGACGCCGAGGCCGTCACCGAGGCCGAGGAGGCGACCGCGGACGAGGACGGCTCCGACGACCCGGCCCCGAGCACCGACGAGGGCCCGGCCGCGGCCGACGAGGACCCGACCCCGGACGGACCGCGGTTCGACGACCTCGGGCTGGCCGACGACCTGGTCGCGGCGGTCACCCGTCTCGGCTACGAGGAGCCCACGCCCATCCAGGCCGAGGCCATCCCCGTCCTGCTGGCGGGCCGCGACCTGCTGGGCCAGGCGGCCACCGGCACCGGGAAGACGGCCGCCTTCGCCCTCCCGATCCTCCACACGCTCGCCCCCGAGGCCCGCCGACCCCGCACCCCGACCGCCCTCATCCTCGTGCCCACCCGCGAGCTGGCCATCCAGGTGAGCGAGGCGGTGCACCGCTACGGCCGGGCCGTCGGTGCCCGGGTCGTCCCCGTCTACGGCGGCCAGCCGATCTTCCGTCAGCTCCGGGCGCTCGACGGCGGCGTCGACGTGGTGGTGGCCACGCCGGGCCGGGCCGTCGACCACCTGGCCCGGGGGTCGCTGTCGCTCGACGCGGTCGAGATGGTCGTGCTCGACGAGGCCGACGAGATGCTCGACATGGGCTTCGCCGAGGACATCGAGGAGATCCTCGGCGCCACCCCGACCGAGCGCCAGACCGTCCTGTTCTCGGCCACCATGCCGAAGCGGATCGAGGCCATCGCCCGGCAGCACCTCACCGACCCGGCCCGCATCGAGATCGGCCGCGCCGTCCCGGCCGAGGGCGAGGCCCCGGCGGTCGCCCAGGTCGCCTACCTCGTCCGGCGGCCCCACAAGGCGGCCGCGCTCGGCCGCATCCTCGACGTCGAGGCGCCGACCGCGGCCATCGTCTTCTGCCGCACCCGGGCCGAGGTCGACAACCTGACCGAGACCCTCAACGGCCGGGGCTACCGGGCCGAGGCCCTGCACGGCGGGTTCGGCCAGGAGCAGCGCGACCGGGTGATGGCCCGGCTCCGCTCCGGGCTGGCCGACCTGATCGTCGCCACCGACGTCGCCGCCCGCGGCCTCGACATCGACCTCCTCACCCACGTCGTCAACTACGACGTGCCCTCGGCCCCGGAGACCTACGTCCACCGCATCGGGCGGGTCGGCCGGGCCGGGCGGGAGGGCGTCGCCATCACCCTGGCCGACCCCCGCGAGCACCGGATGCTCAAGACGATCGAGAAGGTCACCCGCCAGCGCATCGACGTCCGCTCGGTGCCGACCGTCGACGAGCTGCGCGCCCACCAACTGGAGGGCACCCGGGCCGCCCTCGAGGAGCGGCTGGACGGCGACGACCTCGACCGGGCCCGCGCCGTGGTCGAGTCGCTCACCGACGAGCACGACCTGATGGAGGTCGCCCTGGCCGCCATCGCCCTGGCCCACGACCTCCGGGTCGCGGGGGCCGAGGCCGACGACGCCGAGATCCCCACGGTCCACCTCCGGGAGGACCGCCCCCGCCGGGACCGGCCCGACCGGGGCGACCGCGGTGAACGTGGTGAACGCCCGTCGTACGACCGGGGCAAGGGCAAGCCCAAGCCGGGCCGCAACACCCACACCGGGGCGGCGATGACCCGCCTCTACGTCAGCGCCGGGCGCACCTCCCGGGTCGGCCCCAAGGACCTGGTCGGCGCCATCGCCAACGAGACCAGCCTCTCGGGCCGCGACATCGGCGCCATCGACGTCAAGGACCGCTTCTCGCTGGTCGAGGTGCCCTCCGACCGGGTCGACGAGGTGATCGACGCCCTCGGCCGCACGACCCTCCGGGGCCGCCGGGTCACCGCCCGCCGCGAGCGCTTCTGACCCGACGGGGTGGCCGGAGGCCGAGCCGTCGGGTCGTGTGACCAGAGGCACTGGCCGGCATAGGGTGGGCGACCATGACCAGTTACCGGAAGTACGGATGACCGGACGGGCGGCACCGGCGGCGATCCTGCGGGGGTACTGGCCCCTCGCCGTCGGGATCGTGATGGCCGCCGTGATCGTGGTCGCCGCCCCCAGCCGGGCGCCCGAGCAGGTCGAGGCCACCGAGGTCGAGGCCGGCATCGAGGCCCAGACGGCGAGCGGGTGGGGCGAGACGGTCGACCACTGCGCCGGTGGCGCCGACCAGCCCCAGGTCGAGGGCGACCCGTACTCGCCGCCGTGCTTCACCTTCGCCGGCGACAACGGCGGGGCGACGAGCAAGGGCGTCACCGCCGACGCCATCACCGTCACCTACCGCCAGACACCCGAGCCCAACGCCCTGGCCCTCCTCGCCCAGTTGATGGGCATCGAGTTCGACGAGACGGCCGAGGACTTCCAGCGCACCTACCAGGGCCTGGTCGAGTACTTCAACGCCACCTTCCAGATGTACGGCCGCCAGATCGACCTGAAGATCTACGACGGCCAGGGCATGCTCACCAGCGAGCTCACCGGTGGCGGTCGGGAGGCGGCCTCGGTCGACGGGCTGAAGGCCGCCACCGAGATCGGGGCCTTCGCCGACGTCACCGCCGGCAGCCAGCCCTACGCCGAGGCCCTGGCCAACAACCGCACCATCGGCTTCGGGGCGCCGTACCTGTCCCGGGACTGGTTCAGCGACCACCGCCCGTACGCGTGGAGCCTCACCAGCGACTGCTCGACGGTCGCCGAGGCGGCCACCGAGTACGGGCTGCGCCGGCTCATCGGCCGACCGGCGATCTTCGCCGGGGGTGCCCTGGAGGGCCGGCCCCGGAAGCTGGCCGTCATCTCCCCCAACAACGCCGAGTACCAGCGCTGCGCCGCGGCCGGGCTCCAGGTGGTCGAGGACGCCGGCCAGCCGATCGACTACGTCACCGACTACACGCTCGACCTGGGGCGGATCCCGAACCAGGCCACGAGCATCGCCGCCGAGCTGGTCCGCCAGGGCATCACCACCATCTCCTGCTTCTGCGACCCCCTGATGCTCCTCAACCTCACCCAGCAGATCGACGCCCAGGGCCTCGAGCCGGAGTGGATCGTCGCCGGCGTCGGGTTCGCCGACCTCGACCTGATCGGCCAGGGCCTGGCCAAGGCCAACCACCAGTGGCTCCGGGCCTTCGGCGCCAGCCCGTTGGCGGCCCAGCCGGACCGGGAGGACAGCCCCGGCTACCGGGCCTTCAAGAGCGTCCGCCCCGACGAGGAGCCGTCGCTGGCCGTCGACGTCTTCTACTACCAGCTCTACCAACTGGTGCTCGGCATCCAGATGGCCGGCCCCGACCTCACCCCCGAGACCCTGGAGACCGGCCTGTTCAGCTACCCGCCGCACACCGGTCCGGCCGGGACGTGGGACATGTTCCCCGGCTCCTACACGCCGATCACCGACCTGCGGGAGATCTGGTGGGACCCCGACGCCACCTCGCCGTTCAACGGTGAGCCGGGCACCTACGCCTCCAACGACGTCCGCTTCAGCCGCCAGGACCTGGAGGACGACCCCGACGCCGCCAACGGGCAGCCGGACGTGTTCCCCGACGGCATCGGAGGCGGGTCGTGAGCGAGCGGAGGCAGCACACAACGGGGTCAGACCCCTTCGTGTGCCGGGAGGCGGACCGATGAGTGACAAGAACCTGCGGATCGCGGGTGGGGTGTTCCTGCTGGTGCTGGTGGCCGGTTTCCTCGGTGCCTTCGAGGCCGACATCGGCATCGTCCTCCAGGGCGCCGCCCTCGGCGTCGGCACCGGGCTGATGGCGGTCGGGCTGGTGCTCGTCTACCGCACCACCCGGGTCATCAACTTCGGCTACGGCGCCATGGGCACCGTCTCGGGGGCCCTCGCCGCCTGCCTCCACCTGGGCTGGGAGTGGAGCTGGTGGGTCGCCGCCCCCCTCGCCATCGCCAGCGGCGTGCTCGTCGGCGGGCTGGTCGAGGTGCTGGTCGTCCGCCGCTTCCGCACCGCGCCCCGCCTCGTCCTCACCGTGGCCACCATCGGACTGGCCCAGGCCCTCGGCGGGCTGGCCCTGTTCATGCCCGACTGGTTCGGCATCCCGGCCACGATCCCGGGCTTCCGCACCGACCTGTCGACGCACCGCTGGGCGGTCGGCAGCTCGTCGCTCGACGGCAACCACCTGGTCCTCGCCGTGCTGGCCCCGGTGGCCCTGGCCGGGCTGATGGCCTACCTGTACCGCACCGAGTCGGGCATCGCCGTACGGGGCCTGGCCGAGAACATCGACCGGGCCAAGCTGCTCGGCATCCCGGTCGACCGGCTGACCCTCCAGCTGTGGGCGATCGTCGGCGGGCTGGCCGCCCTCACCATCGTGCTCAAGGCCCCGGTCCAGGGGCTGCCGATCGACGCCGCCTCGGGGCCGACGATCCTCCTGGCCCCCCTGGCCGCCGCGGTGGTCGCCGGGATGCGCTCGCTGTGGGGTGCCTTCCTGGCCGGCATCGCCATCGAGGTCGTCGACCAACTGGTCCAGGCCAACTGGTCGCCGCGCTCGTGGACCTACGTCGTCCTGCTCGGCATCATCGTGGTGGCCCTGGTGCTCCAGCAGGGCGAGGTCGGCCGGGCCGGCACCGGTGAGGGGACGTGGTCGACCGTCGGCGTCACCCATCGACTGCCCGAGCGGCTGCGCCGCCTGCCCGAGGTCCGGGCCGCCACCGTGGTGCTCGGCCTCCTCGTCGCCGGCGCCGCCGTCCTGGTGCCGCTGGTCGGGAGCCCCACCCAGGTCCGCACCGCCACCTTCGCCCTGGTGTCGGCCATGGCTGCGCTGTCGCTGGTCGTGCTCACCGGGTGGGGCGGCTCGGTCAGCCTGGGCCAGGTCGCCCTGGTCGGCGTGGGCGGCCTGACCGCCGCCAACCTCATCGCGGACCACGACCTCGACCTCTTCCTCACCCTGCTCCTGTGCGCCGTCGCCGGCGGCCTGGTCGCGGCGGTGGTCGGCATCCCCGCCCTGCGGGTCTCGGGCCAGCTCCTCGCGGTGTCGACCCTGGCCTTCGCCGTCGCCCTCCAGCAGCACGTCGTCCAGCCCGCGAGCTACGAGGGCCTGGTGCCCTCCAGCTACGCCCGGCCCGAGCTGTTCGGCCGCTGGGACCTCACCTCCGAGCGCTGGCTCTACACCCTCACCCTCGCCCTGCTGGTCGTCGCCGCCGTGGTGATCGCCAACCTGCGCCGCACCCGCACCGGCCGGGTCATCGCCGCCAGCCGCGACAACCAGCGGGCCGCCGCCGCGGTGGGCGTGAGCCGGGCCCGCACCACGATCACCGCCTTCGTGTTCTCGGGGATGCTGGCCGGCCTGGCCGGTGGCATCCACGCCGTGGCCCTCGGGGGCCTCGGCGACGGGGCCTACCCGGCCGCCGAGAGCCTGGTGGTGTTCTCGATGGCCGTCATCGGCGGTGTCGCCTCGCTCGGCGGCACCCTGGCCGGCGTCGCCCTCGTCGAGTGGCTCGGCTACGCCTTCCCCCGCCTCCAGCTCCTGCTCACCGGGGTCGGCCTGTTGGTGATCCTCATGGTGCTGCCGGGCGGCCTGGGCCAGGCCTTCGAGCAGGTCCGCGACCGCTTTGTCACCGCCGTGGCCCGGCGGCGGGGCCTCCCGACGGTCGACGAGGTCGATGTCGTCGACCTCACCGCCGCCACCCCGGAACAGGAGGCCGCCGTGGCCGCCCGGGCCGCCGAGCAGGAGGAGCGCACCGGGCTGGCCCCGGCCCAGAACGGTCCGGTCACCGGCATCCTCACCGCCGAGGGCGTGGAGGCCGGGTACGGGTCGCTCCAGGTGCTGTTCGGTATCGACGCCACCGTGGCCGACGGCGAGGTCCTCGCCCTGCTGGGCACCAACGGCGCCGGCAAGTCGACCCTGTTCAAGGCCATGGTCGGGCTGCTGCCGTGCACCGGTGGGCGGGTCACCTTCGACGGCCACGACATCACCGGGATGCCCACCGAGCGGATCGCCCGGCTCGGGCTGGCGATGATGCCCGGGGGCAAGGGCGTGTTCCCCGGCCTGACCGTGGCCGAGAACATGCGGATGGCCACCTGGA
This sequence comes from uncultured Iamiaceae bacterium, assembly GCA_964416885.1. Taxonomy (GTDB): domain Bacteria; phylum Actinomycetota; class Acidimicrobiia; order Acidimicrobiales; family Iamiaceae; genus Iamia. The sequence goes on along the minus strand of CAYQGF010000078.1, from coordinate 5,218 downwards.
TGCTCCACGGGGACCGCGCGTACAGCCAGGTCCGCACCGACGAGATGCTGGCGATGTTCCCCGTCCTGGCCGAGCGGTGGGACGAGCCGGCCGGGAACCTGTCCGGCGGTGAGCAGCAGCAGCTCTCGATCGCCATGGCCTTCGTCACCGAGCCCAAGGTGGTGCTGATCGACGAGCTGTCGCTCGGCCTGGCCCCCACCGTCGTCGGGATGCTGGTCGACAAGGTGCGCCAGCTCCACCGGGAGGGCACCACCATCGTCGTGGTCGAGCAGTCGGTGAACGTCGCCCTCCTGATGTGCGAGGAGGCGCTGTTCCTGGAGAAGGGCCAGGTCCGCTTCCGGGGCCCCACCGCCGGGCTGCTGGAACGACCCGACATCCTGCGGGCGGTCTTCATCGGCGACGTCGACGACCACGCCGACGCCGGCGCCCGGCCCGACGACCGCGCCGCGCCCTCGGAGCCCGGCCTCGCCCTGGAGTGCCAGGGCCTCACGAGGCGCTTCGGGGGCATCACGGCCGTCGACGAGGTCGACCTCACCGTCGCCCCCGGCGAGGTGGTCGGGCTCATCGGCCACAACGGCGCCGGCAAGACGACCCTGTTCGACCTGGTCACCGGGTTCCTCGACGTCGACCACGGCCAGGTCGCGCTCGGCGGCCGGGACATCACCCACCTGGCCCCGCACCGCCGCGCCGTGCTCCAGCTGGGCCGGTCGTTCCAGGAGGCGCTGCTGTTCCCCTCGCTGACGGTCCTGGAGTGCATCCAGGTCGCCCTCGAACGCCACCTCGCCAACCGCGACCCGCTCGCCGCAGCCCTGCGCCTGCCGGCCTCGACCGCCTCGGAGCGGGCGGCGCGGGCCCGGGCCGACGAGCTGGTCGAGATGCTCGGGCTCACGCCCTACCGGGAGCGGCCCACCGGCGAGCTGTCCACCGGCACCCGCCGCATCGTCGAGCTGGCCTGCCTGCTGGCCCAGGGGCCGGCGGTCGTCCTGCTCGACGAGCCGACCGCCGGCGTGGCCCAGGCCGAGACCGAGGCGCTCGCGCCCCTGCTCCGCCGGGTCCAGGCCGAGACCGGGTGCTCGCTGGTCGTCATCGAGCACGACATGGCGCTGCTCCAGGACCTGTGCGACCGCTTCGTCGCCCTCGAACAGGGCCGGGTCATCGCCGACGGCACGCCGGCGGAGGTCCTGGCCGACCCGGCGGTGGTGGCCTCCTACCTGGGCACCGACGACGACGTCATCGCCCGCTCGGGCCGACGCTCGACCCCGCGCTAAGGCGGGCCCCGCTCCGGCTTCTCGTCGGGGACCTCCCGAGGGCGAGACTGGCGCCATGGCATCGGTCGACGAGGAGCGGGACGAGCGACGGCCCTTCGTCGTCGCCGGCGTCGTCCTGCTCGGGGCGCTCGCCGCCCTGATCGTCCTGGCCGCGGTGGTGGCCGGTGACGCCGGCGACGAGCACACCAGCCCCACCACCACGTTCGCCTGCGAGCCCGGCGACGCGGCCTGCCTCGCCGCCCAGCGGTCGGTCGAGCGGCCCGGCATCATCCCCCGGCCGGGCGAGGGCCACGCCCCGACCGACCCCGGCGAGCCGGGCGGACGGGACCAGCTCGCGCTGTTGGGCCTGATCGTCGTGAGCCTCGGCGTGATCGTCGCCCTGGTGACACGCTCGGTGCGTCGGAACGCGGCCCGGAGGACCGGAGCGACCGACCTCAGCCCGTGACCAGGCTGGCCGCGGCCCAGACGAAGGCCACCGCCCCCAGCGCCGCCATCGCCAGGCTGCGCCCCAGCGGGGCCCGGGCCCCCTCGGCCTGCATCCGCGGGGGCGGGCGGAACACCGCCAGCAGGTTGCCCACCAGCATCGCCCCGCCGAAGGCGAGCAGGAGGTAGGCCAGCAGGTCGTCGCCCAGGAAGGCGCCGGATCCGCTCTGGGCGTCGGCGAGCACGGGTGCACGCTACGAGATCACGGCCGAGGACCTCGGGTCGTCGCGGCGATCCCGGCCGACGCCTCACAAGCCGGGGCCCACCGTCCGATGGAGGGTCCGCCACGCACGGTCACCTCATCCCAAGCCGTCGAGCCCTCGTCCGTTGGGCTCCACGGGCGTGACCGAGCGGGCAGGGGCCGGCTCCGGACATCCTCCCAAGCCCGGAGCCGGCCCCGCACCCTTCTCACCCCGGCCTTTCCGAGCTGGCCGATCGGACCAGGCCAAGGCGGTAGGATCGACGATCGTCGGCGAGAGCTCGCGTCGCGGTACGGTGCCCAGACCGGGACGACGAGGAGGAGGGTCGTGGGGACGAGGCGCATCGTCCACGCACTGCTCGTCGTGGCGCTGGCCTGGACGGCCGTCCTAGCGGGCTGGCCACCGGCACCGGCTGGCAGCGACGAGCCGGTGGCATGGCCACTCGTGGCCCGGGCCCTGCCCGATGGCACCACCGCCGTCGTGGAGCTTCTTGACAACGGTGGCTGCCGTCTGTCCGCGGGGACGGGGAGCACGGCGTGGAGCGCCCAGCTCGGGGGCGCCTGCTCGCCGGTCATCGCCCACGACCTCGACTCCAACCTGTACGCCGTCGGCTCGGCTGACGACGGCTCGGCCGTCGACATCCGTTCGTACTCGACGCTCGGTGCTCTTCGGTGGACCTCACCGTTGCCAGCCCGGACCCAGGTCCGGGACATCGAGGTGGGTGCCGACGGCGAGGTCCTGCTGCTCACGGCCGAGGGTGGATGGGGCACCGTCCGCAACCTCAGGGCCCGCAGCGGCGAGCTCCTGGGCGAGCCCCGCTTCCTGGGCTGGTACCCAGAGCACCTCGAGGCGGCCGACGACGGCTACGTCGTCATCGTGAACAACGGCGCGTTCAACCGTGGCTACTACGCGCTGTGGTTCGCCTACACCGGCCGGGTCCTGGGCGACCACTTCTTGGGCAACGGCGGCAGCGCCCTGACCGGCATGACCGACGACGGCCAGCTCGTCGCCCTGCTGAGCTCGGGGTCGTCGTTCTGGTACTGCCCGTCGACGCTCGGGGTGATCTGGGTCGACGGTCCCCGCGCCCAAGCCCGTACCCGCCCGTTCGAAGGCCCCAGCTCCTGCGGATCGCGATCGCTGGCAGTCGGGGCGGACGGGACCGCGGTGGTCAACGTCGACCCGATCGACGGCTCCGTGGGCGCCGCCCTCACCGCCTTCGCCCCCGACGGTTCCCTGCGGTGGACGCGCTCGGGCTCCCACCCCGGATCGTCCCACCCAGCCCGAAGCATGGCCGTGGACGACGAGGGACGCGTGGTCGCCGCCGAGGACTCCTCGATCCCCTGCGGGGACACGACGTGCTCGGCTGTCGCCGTCACCTACCTGTCGCTCGCCACAGGAACGCCGATCCGTTCGGCGGATCTGGTCACCGGACCGGCGCCCAACGGCGCCCTGGGCCACTCGCTCGCCATCGGGCCCGGCGGGGTGCGCGCCCTGGTGCGGACGGCGGCGGGGACGGAGGTCCGGTTCATCCACACGACCGTCGGACACGACGTCGAGGAGGGACCGGTGCTCAGGCCCGATCCCACCCGCAACGACATCGACCTGGTGGCCCTGGGCGATTCGTACTCCTCGGGCGAGGGCAGCCCCCACTCGCTGGCGACGGGTGGCTCGAGCGGGAACCGGTGCCACCGCGCCCCGACCTCGTTCGCACGCCTGCTGTCGGACCAGCTCGCCGCGCAGGGCCGGGCGGGGCGGCAGGTCCACGTGGCCTGTTCCGGGGCGACGATCGAGACCATCACCGACGAGCGGCAGTACCCGATCGACCCCGACCTCGACGACGTCGGTGGCGCCGGTTCGGTCCAGCTCGACGCCGTGGACGCGGACACCGATGTCGTGACGGTCACCGCCGCCGGCAACGACCTGGGCTTTGCTGGCATCCTCGCCTATTGCGTCACGGCTCCTGATTGCCGGACTCGGCTCGACGCCGGGGACGGCACGCGCAACGCCATCCGCGGCGTCTGGACGCCGGCTCGGGACCTCTACCGGGCCATCCGGGAACGGGCGGCGCCGAACGCCCTCGTCCTGGTGGTGGGCTACCCGCGGTTCTTCGCCTCCGACCTGCCGTCCTGTCCCGACATCGCCGGCCTCAGTGCCGACGAGCAGTCGTGGATCAACGCTCGCATCGACGACCTCAACACGGTCCTCGCCGACGCCGCCTGGGCTGCCGGGGCGACCTTCGTCGACGTCGCCGACGTCCTGCAGGTGGCGGACCGCACCGTGTGCTCCGAGAACCCCGCGTTCAACGGCCTGACGGCCGGTCTGATCGACATCCAGTACCCCTTCCATCCCAACGTCACCGGCCACCAGCTCCTCTACGAACGCATCCTCCCCCACCTGGGTGCCTTCACCTCGTGGTGCCCCAACCCGGACGGGCCGGTCGACGACTGCGCGACGCGCTCGACGCCCGAGCCCACGGGCCCACCGGTCCGGGTCGGCGACGTCCGGCTCGAGGGGCTCCGGGGCGTGGCGGACCGCGTCCTCGAGGCCGTCTCCCCAGGAGGCCTGTTCCGGGTGGTGCTGCGGGGTCTCACGCCGGGCCTCTCGCTCCGCCTCCGGCTCTTCTCCGACCCGGTCGAGTTGGGCACCTTCACGGCCGACCCTGACGGCGTCGCCGAGGCGACGGTGACCCTGCCCGAAGCGGTCCCTCCCGGCGTCCACACCCTCCTGGTCGAGGGGACCGGCGATGATGCGCCGTCCAGCATCAGCGCCCAGATGATCTTGGTCGAGGACAACCCGGCGCCGCCCTCCGGGGCCGTGGCCCACGTCGCGGACGACGAGGTGACGATCGCATGGGAGCCGGTCCCGGGCACCGCTGACGAGGTGACCTACCTCGTGACGGCGACGAGCCCGGGTCGAGACACCGTCGAGGTCGAGTCCGACCCGGGTGCGACCTCGGTCGTCCTGGTCGGGCTCGAACGCCGGGTCGGCTACCAGGTGGCTGTCCGCACGGTCGGCCGCTCTGGCCACAGCGCTCCGGCGACGGTCGAGAGGCTGGTCCATCTGGGCGGGCGGTCGGTGCCGCCGGCCGACTTCGACGGCAACGGCACCACCGACATCGCCATCTTCCGCCCCTCAGAGGGATCCTGGCTCGTCGAAGGCCGATCGCCCGTCTACTTCGGCCTGCCCAGCGACATCCCCGTCCCCGGCGACTACGACGGCAACGGCACCACCGACATCGCCATCTTCCGCCCCTCAGAGGGATCCTGG
>CAYQGF010000077.1:0-11712 GCA_964416885.1 uncultured Iamiaceae bacterium | reverse complement strand
TCGTGAGCGGCTCGGGGTCGTCGGGCAGGTGGTAGACGACGACCCGCTTGCGCACGCCGACCTGGGGGGCGGCCACGGCCAGCCCGTCGGCCCGGTACATGGCGTCCACCATCCCCTCGGCCACCTTGACGAGCGTCCCGTCGATGTCGGTGACGTCGGTGGCGACCTCGCGCAGGACCGGGTCGCCGATGATCCGGATGTCGTAGGCAGCCATGGCTCCTCAGGGTATCGGCTGGCCTCGACGTCCCCGGCGCTGCCCGCCCTGAGGGCGATGGCTCCACCGCCCCGTACGCTCGTGTCGTGCCCGGTGAGGACCACTACTTCTCGGCCCGCCCGACGGTCCGGTCCAAGCCGGGGCGGGCGCGCTTGGAGCTCGACGACCTCGACCACGCCCTGGTCCTCCGCACCGATGCCGGGGTGTTCTCGGCCGGTGGGGTCGACCCCGGGACCCGGGTCCTGCTCGACGACGGCGCCCGGCCCGCCCCCGGCGACCGGGTCCTGGCCGACGTGGGCTGCGGGTACGGGCCGATCGCCGTCACCCTGGCCCGGCGGGCACCCGACGCCGTCGTGTGGGCGGTCGACGTCAACGAGCGGGCCCTCGAGCTGACCGCGGCCAACGCCGAGGCTCTCGGGGTGGGCGACCGGGTCCGGGTGGCCACGCCGGAGGACGTCCCCGCCGACCTGGTGGTCGACCGGTTCTGGTCCAACCCCCCGATCCGGGTGGGCAAGCCCGCCCTCCACGAGCTGCTCGCCACCTGGCTGGACCGTCTGGCCCCGGGCGGGTCGGCGCACCTGGTCGTGGCCCGGAACCTCGGCGCCGACTCGTTGCACCGCTGGCTGGCCGAGCAGGGCCACGCCGTCGAGCGCCGGGCCTCCCGCCGCGGCTACCGCCTCCTCGACGTGGTCCCGGGCACCTGACCCTCCCGTTCTGACCGCCCAGGAGGCCAGGAACGCGCTCCTCCCCGGTCAGAACGGTCCGGCGCCGGACCCCACCCGGTTCTGACCGCCCAGGAGGCCAGGAACGCGCTCCTCGTCGGTCAGAACGGATCAGGCCCGGAGAGGGTCGACCGCCACTCGGAGGCGGCCGGGGGGACGGTCGACGGATGCCAGGGCGTCGCAGAGGGTCGGGTGATCGGCGGCCTTGAGGCGCCACCGGTCGGCGGCAGCCTGGACCTCGACGCCCGGTGGCCGGCCCAGGCCGGCCACGAAGGCCGGCGCGGCCTCGCCGGACACGTCGGCCAGGGCCACCACCGGCGGGAGCCGGAACGTCTCCCGCAGCACGGCCTCGGCCTCGGCCATCCGGCCCGGGTCGGCGTGGAGGGCGGCCTGGACGACGACGTGCTCGGGCTGGCGGGTCTGCACCAGCACCCGCCCGTGCTCGGCCCGGCCCCGCACCAGCCGGGCCGCCCGCACCAGCAGCCCGAAGGCCTGCTCCCGGGCCCGGTCCCGCGGTGCGACCAGCTCCTGGTCGAAGTCGAGGAACGCCACCGCGTCGGCCCGCTCCACCCGGTGCAGCGCCGCCTCGGTGCCGACGACGACCCGCGTCGTCGGGGCATCGCTCGTGGCCGCCGTCACCTCGGCGACCGGTTCGCCCACCAGGGCCGCGAGCTCCTCACGCAACCGGGAGACACCGGGGCGCAGAGCGCGGAACCGGGTCGAGCCGCACTGGGTGCACACGACCGGCCGCTCGGTGCCACAGCGGACGCAGCGGAAGGTGCCGGGGTCGGGCTGGGCCACCGCCCCCTCGCAGGCCGCGCACGTCGCCACCTCCCGGCACGTCGCGCAGGCCGACAACCGGGACCGGCCGGTCCGGTTCACCATGCACACCACCCGTCCGCCCCGGCGCAGGAGGGCCGCCAGCGGCTCGGTGAGCAGGCCTGCGGCCGGGTCCTCCTCCCGCCGGTCGACCACCTCGACGGCTGGCCAGCCCCGCCGTTCCTCGGCCCGGCTCGGCGCCTCCAGCGACCCCAGGGCGAGCGCCTCCAGGGTCGGCGCCGGCGACACCAGCAGCACCGGCGCCCCGGCCCGACGGGCCCGCTCGACCACCACGTCCCGGGCGTGCCAGGTCGGCGCCGACTCCTCCTGGTAGGCCTCGTCGTGCTCGTCGAGGACCACGACGCCGGCGAGCCGGCCCACCGGCGCCCACGCCCCGGCCCGCGCCCCGACCACGGTGACCCCGCCGGCCGCGGCCCGGGCCCACTCCCCCGCCGCAGCCACGCCGGGCCGGTCGAGGGCCACGCAGGCGACGGGACGGCCATCGCGTCGCAGCCGGCCCGCCAGCGCCCGGGCCTGGGCCACCGACGGGCAGAGGACGAGGACGTCGCCCTCGGCCCCGTCGACCGCCGCCATGACGATCGGGTACCGGTCCGCCGCCGGGGGCACGCGACGGACGGTGACCTGCGACCTCGTCTCGGATCGGGCCCCAGGGGCCCGATCCGAGACGACGTCGCGGACGACGCCCGGGGGCGACGCGGCGCGGAGGAAGGTGCGGGGACGGCCGGCCCAGCGCCAGGCGGCCCAGTCGGCCAGGGCGACGAGCGACGCCGACGGGCCGGCGCCGGTCACCCGGGCGATCTCCTTGAGGTCGAGGTCCTCGTCCGGCGTGACGTCGTCGGCCACGACCCAGGCCGCCACCCGCCGGCCGTGCAGGTCGACCCGGACGATCGTCCCCACCCGGACCTGGTCGTCGAGCCGGGGCGGCACCACGTAGTCGAACCGGCGCCCGATCCCGGCCACGTCGGGCACGACGCGGACGACCCGCCCGGGTGGGCGGGTCGTCACACGGTCAGCGGGACGGACGTCCCCCAGGTCGAGGGCGTGCTGCCCCCGAGCCATCAGGACCTAGAGCCCCAGAGCGGACTTCACCTCGTCGACCCGGCTGAGCTCCTCCCAGGGGAGGCCGGGGCGGCCGAAGTGGCCATAGGCCGCGGTCTGGGCGTAGATCGGCCGGCGCAGGTCGAGGTCGCGCAGGATGGCGGCAGGGCGGAGGTCGAAGACCTCCTGGACGGCGGCCAGGATCTGGGCCGGGTCGACCTTCTCGGTGCCGAAGGTGTCGACCAGCAGCGACACCGGGTGGGCCACGCCGATGGCGTAGGCGACCTGGACCTCGGCCCGGTCGGCGGCACCGGCGGCCACCAGGTTCTTGGCGACCCAGCGGGCGGCGTAGGCGGCCGAACGGTCGACCTTGGACGGGTCCTTGCCGGAGAAGGCGCCGCCCCCGTGGCGGGCCCAGCCGCCGTAGGTGTCGACGATGATCTTGCGGCCGGTGAGCCCGCAGTCGGCATGGGGGCCGCCGAGCACGAACTGCCCGGTCGGGTTGACGTAGACCTTGAGGTCATCGGCGGCCAGGCCCTCGGGCAGGGTCGGGGTGATGACCTGCTCGATGAGGTCGGGCTTGATCGTGGTCTCGGAGTCGATGCCCGGGGCGTGCTGAGTGGAGATCAGCACGGTGGAGATGTCGACCGGCTTGCCGTCCTCGTAGTTGACGGTGACCTGGGTCTTGGCGTCGGGCCGGAGGTACGGCAGCGAGCCGGCCTTGCGGACCTCGGCCAGCCGCTCGGCCAGCCGGTGGGCCACGTGGATCGGCAGCGGCATGTAGCTGTCGGTCTCGTTGGTGGCGTAGCCGAACATCATCCCCTGGTCGCCGGCGCCCTGGCTGTCGAGGACGTCCTCGCCCGAGGTGCCCTTCCGGACCTCCTCGGCGGTGTCGACACCCTGGGCGATGTCGGGCGACTGCGGGTCGATGGTGGTGATGACGCCGCAGGTCTTGCCGTCGATGCCGTAGTCGGCGTTGTCGTAGCCGATGCGGAGGATGGTGTCGCGGACGATCTTGGGGATCTCGACGTACGCGCTGGTGGTGATCTCACCGGCGACGAGGGCCAGGCCCGTGGTCACGAGCGTCTCGCAGGCCACCCGGGCGGTGGGGTCCTCGGCCAGGATGGCGTCGAGGATCGAGTCCGAGATCTGGTCGGCCATCTTGTCGGGATGGCCCTCGGTCACCGACTCCGAGGTGAAGGTGAAACGGCTCACGGGTGGGTCTCCTTGGCTTGCTCTGATGGGAGGTCGAGGGGCGCGGACGGGCCGGAGCGGCTCGTGCGGATGTCGACGACGGCGTCGAGGACGGCCCGCGCCACGGCGCGCTTGTCGCTGAGCGGCACATCTTTGTCGGTCCGGTCGGCAAAGACGAGAACCACGGCGTTGGTGTCGTGCTCGAAGCCGACGCCGGGGGCGCCGACGTCGTTGGCGACGATGAGGTCGAGGGCCTTGCGCTCGAGCTTGCCCCGGGCGTTGGCGACGACGTCGTCGGTCTCGGCCGCGAAGCCGACGAGCACCTGGCCCCCGGGCTTGTCGCGGCCGAGGTCGACCAGGAAGTCGTGGGTCGGCTCCAGCTCGATGACCGGTGGGCCCTCGTGCTTCTTGAGCTTGCGGTCGGCCGGGGCGACGGGACGGAAGTCGGCGACGGCAGCCGCCATCACCACCACGTCCTGCTCCGGGGCCCGGGGCAGGACCGCGGCCTGCATGTCGGCCGCCGAGTCGACCCGCACCACCTCGGCCACGCCGTCGGGGACGGCTCGGTCGACGGTGGTGACCAGGGTGACCTCGGCCCCGCGGGCGGCCGCTTCGGCAGCGACGGCGTAGCCCTGCTTGCCCGACGAGCGGTTGCTGATCACCCGCACGGCGTCGATGCGCTCGCGGGTGCCGCCCGCGGTGACGAGGACCCGCAGGCCCGCCAGGTCCCGCTCGGGGGCGGCGCTCGCGAGGACCATCTCGACGACCTGGGCGATGCGGGCCGGGTCGGCCAAGCGCCCGGCGCCGACGTCGCCGCCGGCCAGGCGGCCCTCCTCGGGCGGGACGATGACCACGCCCCGACGGGCGAGGGTGGCGACGTTGTCCTGGATCGCCGGGTGCTCCCACATCTCGGTGTGCATGGCCGGGGCCACCACCACCGGCGCCCGGGTGGCGACCAGGGTGGCGGTGAGCAGGTCGGCGGACCGTCCGGCGGCGTAGTCGGCCAGCAGCCGGGCGGTGGCGGGAGCCACGACCACCAGGTCGGCGCCCTGGCCCAGCCGGGTGTGCGGGATGGGGTCGGCGTCGTCGAACAGCGACGTCCGCGCCGGCTCGCTGGCGAGCGCGTCGAACGTGGTCTTCCCGACGAAGCGGAGGGCGCCGTCGGTGAGCACCGGCGCGACGTGGGCGCCGGCATCGACCAGCCGTCGGCACAGATCGATGGCCTTGTAGGCGGCGATGCCGCCGGTGACGCCGAGGACGATGCGGCGGCCGGCCAACCCGGTCAGGGTCAGTCCCCCTTGGCCTCGGACGCCGCCTCCAGGGCGGCAGCGTCGGCCGCGGCCGCGGCCTCGGCGGCCTCGATCTCGGCCAGCTCCTCGGCCGTGGGCGGGTCGACGGGCACGATCTTGTCCGCCGCGACCTCCTCGAAGGCGATCGACAGCGGCTTGCGGGCCACGCTCGTCACCTGCGGCGGGACCAGGGTGCCCAGACCCTCACCGAGCTGACCGAAGTAGGAGTTGATCTGCCGGGCCCGGGTGGCGCCGAGGGTCACCAGCTTGAACTTCGAGTCGTCGGCGCGGGCCGTCAGCTCCTCGATGGGGGGGTTCATCATGGTGTCGTGCTGCCAGCTCATCGGGCGCGGCTCCGGGCTCGTTCGGGGTGGGGGCGTTCAGGCGGACGGTCAAGCCTACGCGGGCGGCGGGGGCGGCGACGACTTCACGCCGGGGCCGGGGCCGGGGGCGGGGCGGGTGGCCCTCCCGGTCCCTTCCCCGCGGCGCTGAAGGTCTGGAAGGCCTCGAGCAGCTCGACGGGGATCGGGAAGATGATCGTCGAGGCGTTCTCGGCCGAGATCTCGGCCATCGTCTGGAGCTGGCGGAGCTGGAGGGCGCCCGGCGCCGCGGCGATGACGTTGGCCGCCTCGGCCAGCCGCTGGGCCGCCTGCTGCTCGCCCTCGGCCGCGATGATCTTGGCCCGCCGCTCCCGTTCGGCCTCGGCCTGGCGGGCCATGGCCCGCTGCATCTGCTCGGGCAGGCCGACGTCGCGGATCTCGACCCGGTGGACCTTGACGCCCCACGGCTCGGTCTGCTGGTCGAGGGCGACCTGGAGCTCGGCGTCGATCCGTTCCCGCTCGCTCAGGAGCTGGTCGAGCTCGTGGCGGCCGACCGTCGAGCGCAGGGTGGTCTGGGCCACCAGTTGGGACGACGTGTACCAGTCGGCCACGTTGACCACCGACGCGGCCGGGTCGACGACCTGGAAGAAGGCGACGGCGTCGACCGTGGCGGTGACGTTGTCCCGGGTGATCACCGCCTGGGAGGCGACCGGCACGGCGATGACCTGGAGGTTGGTCTTGACGATCTTGTCGATCACCGGGACCACGAAGAACACGCCCGGCCCCTTGGCCCCCTGGCACCGGCCCAGGCGGAAGATCACGCCCCGCTCGTACTCCTGCACGATCTTGATCGACGACACCAGGAACAGGAAGAGGAGCAGCAGCACCACGACTGCGACGACGACGATCGCTTCCACCGTTGACCTCCGGTTCAGACCGGACCGGACGGTACCGCAGGGGGCACCGGCGCGGGCTCGACCACCAGCATCATCCCCTGCCAGCCGGTGACGCTCACGGTCACACCGACGCCGACGGGCACGCGGGGGACGATCGTCCAGAGCGAGCCGTCGAGCCGCACCGCCAGTCGGTCGCCGGGGGGCACCTGCTCCACCACGGCGGTCCGTCCGACCAGGGCTTCCATCCCGGTCGACGGCTGACGCTCGGCCAGCCTGCGGGCCCACCCGTGGAGGACGGGGAACCCGACCGCCAGCCCGAGCGGGCCGACCACGCCGAGGGCGATGCTGGCAGCGTCGTGGGCGAGCACCCCGAAGCCGACCCCGCCGGCCGCGGCCAGCCCGGCCGCCCCGGCCTGGGCCGCCACCGGGGCGCGCTGCCACCACACCATCAGGGTCCAGACGACGATGGCGGTGCCGAGGAGCAGCAACGGCCACCACGGCACGTCGGCCTCGGCGACCACCACCCCGGCGACGACCACGCAGATCGCGGCGGCGCCACCGGCCAGCCCGAACCCGGGGACGGCGGCCTCCAGGACCGCGAGGGCGGCGGCGAAGCTGAGCAGCACCACCGCCAACCACGGCGCCGAGCCCAGCACGTCCATGGCCCCAGGCTAGGCGTCCCCCCGGCCCGACGGGCCCGGCCCGTCGTGGCCGCGAGCGGCGGTCACGATGGTCGCCGCCACGTCGTCCGGCGCGGTGAGGGTGGTGTCGACGACCAGGTCGTAGATCGTCAGGTCCTCGATCTCGATCCCGTAGTAGGTGAGGTAGCGCTGGGCCTCGCTGGCCTCGCGGGCGTCGTTGAGCTCACGGGCCTCGTCGTGGCTGCGGCTCTCCCGCGCCGCGACCCGACGCGCCCGCTCGGCCGCATCGCACGACAGCCAGACCCGGAACCCGCCCAGGCCCTCGTGGGTCGCGATCCACCCCGCCAACCGGGACTCGAGCACGACGTCGCCGACCCGACCCCGTTCCGCCAGCCGGGTGTCGAGCTCGACGTCGATCGACGGGTCGGCCTCGGCCCGCTGCCCGAACGCGGCCAGGTCCAGCCCGTGCTCCCGGGCCAGCGCCCGGAAGACCTGACCGCCGTCGAGGTGGTCGAGGCCCAGCGTCGCGGCGACGGCGCGCGACGCCGTGCTGGTGCCGGAGCCGGGCAGGCCGGAGATGGTGACGAGCACCGCCCGAACCTAGGCGGCGGCCCGTCGTGGGCCGAAGGCGGTCAGCCGAAGGCGTCGAGGAGGGCCTTGCGCTGCTGGGCGCCGAGGCCCTTCAGCGTGCGGCTCTCGGCGATGCCGATCTCGTCCATGGTGCGGCGGGCCTTGACCTTGCCCACGCCGGGCAGGGACTCGATCACCGCGAGCACCTTGGTCTTGCCGATGATGGCGTCGTCCTCCGCCTGGCCGAGCACCTCGGCGAGGTTGAGCGACCCCATCTTCAACTTCTCCTTGAGCTCGGCACGGGCCTTGCGGGCCTCGGCGGCCTTGGCCAGGGCGGCTTCACGCTGCTCCGGCGTCAGTTGGGGGGGCTGGGGCATGGCGCGACCCTACCCCCGTCGTCCCCCCAGGGGGCGGAATGGTGTGCCGTCCGCCACAGCCACCACCTGGACACCACCCGGCCACCACCCGGTCGGGGCCGGCTACACGAGGTAGGTCACCATGAGGAGCGGGGCGGCGAGGGCCAGGAGGGTCGGCAGCCCGGCCGGCAGGGCCGAGCGGTCGAGCCGCGCCCACGCCGCCCCCGGGGCTCCCGCGACCCGCTGGCCCAACGGGGTGAGGTAGGCGACGGGCTGGCCTCCCATCGTCACCGTCGTCGGTGGGGCCTGGCGGTTGTCGCGCCCGCCGAAGGCGAGCGCCATCACGGCGGTGCCGTGCCCGTCCGCCAGGCTCACCTTGGTCAGGCCGTACCGGCTCCACTCCCACTTCTGGGCCAGGATGGTCCCGGCCGGGTCGACGACCTTGAAGTCGTAGGAGATCCGGTCCCTGTGCCCGGGGCCGGGGCTGGCGTCGGCCGTGGTCTGCTGCTCGCAACGGACCGCCACCACCGGCTGGGAGGCGATGTCGTACAGCTCGGCGGACCGGTGGACACGGCCGCTGAACATGCTGTTGGCCCCCCGGACGTAGCGCACCCACCCGAGCGGCCGCTGGTCCTCGGCCCGCACCTGGAGGCTGGCCTCGGTCGCGCCCCGCCCCGGCAGGGGCAGCTCCACGACGACCGTCGTGGCACCGAGGAGGTCGGCGTCGGCGCCCTCGCTCGGAGCTGGGGCGGCGGTGGGGGGACCGGCCCCGAGCGGGTCCGAGCCCGGCACCCCGGCGTCGTTCACCCGGTCGGTCCAGGCCGTCCCGTCCCAGAATCGCTGCTGGTGCCGCCCGGTCGGGTCCGGGTACCAGGCACCGTCGGTCGGAGTCGTCTCGTCGCCCACGTTCGGTGGGAGACCGGCCCGGCCCCGAAGGTTCCCGGGGACGGGGCCCCGCCGCCGGCCCTCAGGCGCCCGCGACCTCGGCGGCGACCGCGGCCGCGGCGGCGCGCCGGTCCTCGGCCTGGGTGACCGTCCGGCCGATCACGAGGATGTCGGCCCCGGCCGCCGCGGCCTCGGCCGGCGTGGCCGCCCGGGCCTGGTCGTGGACGTCGGCGCCGGCCAGGCGGATGCCGGGCACGACCCGGGTCATCGCCGGCGCGATGGTGCGGGCCTCCTCCAGGTCGGAGGCGGCGCAGACGATGCCACCGCACCCCGCCTCCATCGCCACCGCCAGGCGCTTGCCCAGGATGTGCGCCGGGGCGCCGGAGTCGCTCGTCAGGATGGTGACGGCGAGGCTCGTCGGCTCGGGCAGCCCGGCCGCGGCCGCGCCCTCGCGGAGGCCCTGGTCGCCGGCCCGGAGCATCTCCCGGCCCCCGAAGGCGTGCATGGTGACGTAGCTCGCCCCGAGGGCGCCGAGCACCCGGGCCGCCTTGCCGACGGTGGTGGGGATGTCGTGGAGCTTGAGGTCGACGAAGACGTCGTAGCCGAGGTCGCGCAGCGGGGCGATCACGTCGGGCCCGACGGCGCTGTAGAGCTCGAGGCCGACCTTGGCCACGCCGAACCAGGGTTGGAGCTCGCGGGCGAGGCGCGTCGCCTCGACCAGGTCGTCGACGTCGAGCACCAGGGCCAGCCGGCGCCGGACGGCGTCATCGACCGCGGCCGACGAGGTGGTGGTGTCGGGCCGGGTCGTCTCGGGTGTTGTCGTGTCGGTCATCGCATCCCTCCGATGAGCTCGGCCACCGTCGGGATGCTCCGACGGCGGCACCAGTGTTCCAGGTCGGCCGCCACCCGTGCCGCAGCACGGGGGTCGGCGAGCGTGGCGGTGCCCACCTGCACCGCCGAGGCCCCGGCGAGCAGCAGCTCGACCGCGGTCGGTCCGTCGACCACGCCCCCGACGCCCACGATGGGCAGGTCGGGGTGGGCGCGGTGGACGTCGTGGACGACCCGCACGGCCACGGGGTGAATCGCCGGGCCGGACAGGCCGCCGCCCCGCTCCCCCGCCCCCAGCCGGTAGGTGCGGGTCTCGGGATCGATGGCCATGCCCATCACCGTGTTGACGAGGGTGACGGCCTCGGCCCCGGCCTCGGCCGCGGCGCCGGCGACGTCGGCGACGAGCGGGGTGTTGGGGCTGAGCTTGGCCCAGCGGGGCCGGCTGCAGCCGGCGGTGGCGGCGACCACCTCGGCCGCGGCGTCGGGGTCGTGGGCGAACAGGTCCCGGCCCGCCTCGGTGTTGGGGCAGCTCAGGTTGACCTCGACGGCGACCACCTCGGCGGGCGCGGCGGCCAGGGCGTCGGCGGCCCGGCGGTAATCGTCGACCGAGCGGCCCCAGATGCTGGCCACGACGCGGGCCCGGGCCGCGACCAGGCCGGGGAGGTCGTCGGCCAGCCAGGCGGCCACGCCCTCGCCCTGGAGCCCGACGCTGTTGAGCATCCCGGCCGGGGTCGAGTGGACGCGGGGCGCCGGGTTGCCCGGCCACGGGTCGGCCGACAGCGACTTCACCACGACGGCACCGAGGTCCCGGAGCGGGAAGTAGGCGTCGAGCTCGGCCCCGTGGCCGGCTGTCCCCGACGCCGTCATCACCGGGTTGGGCAGCTCGACCGACCCCACCCGCGCCGTCATGTCACACGCCGCCAGGTTCCGGTCCCGCCGCCCGCCGATCACGCCATAACCCCGAACTTTGAGTGATCTGTTCCGCTGGGCGGTCTTACCCGCTCAAAGTTCGGGGGTGGGATGGTCATTCGGCGGACCGGCCGCGGGCGTGGAGCTCCTGGAGGGGGCGGACCTGGAGGGGATGGGCCCGCCAGTCGGCCATGCCCTCGGCCGCGGCGAGGGCGGCCGCCGCGGTGGTGAGGATCGGGATCCCGGCGACACCGGCGGCGGCCCGGATGTAGGCGCCGTCGGCGCGCGGGCCCCGGCCCCGGGGGCTGTTCACCACGAGGGTGCAGGCGCCGTCCTCGATCAGGTCGACCGCGGTCCGGCCCCCGCCCCCTGCCGAGCCGTCCTCGCCCAGCTTGCCGAGGACCTCGGCGACGGCCACCCCGGCGGCCTCCAGGGCCGTGGCCGTGCCCTCGGTGGCGGCCACCGAGAAGCCCAGCTCGACCAGGCGCCGGGCCGCGACCGCACCGCCGGGCTTGTCCCGCTCGGCCAGCGAGATGAACACGGTGCCACTGGTGGGCAGCCGGTCACCGGCGGAGATCTGGGCCTTGGCGAAGGCCAGGCCGAAGGTCTCGTCGATCCCCATGACCTCGCCGGTCGAGCGCATCTCCGGCCCCAGCACCCGGTCGGCATCGGGGAAGCGGTTGAACGGCAGGACCGCCTCCTTGACCGCCACGTGGCCCCCGATGGGTGGGCGCAGCAGCCCCTCCTCCCGCAGCTCGGCCAGCGACGCCCCGACCATCAGCCGGGCCGCCACCTTCACCAGCGGGACACCGGTGGCCTTGGCCACGAACGGCACGGTCCTCGACGCCCGGGGGTTGGCCTCGATGACGTAGACGTCGCCGTCCTTCACCGCGAACTGGACGTTGATCAGCCCGACGACCTCCAGGGCCTCGGCGATCTTGCGGGTGTGGGCCTCGATCGTGGCGACGGTCTCGGCCGACAGCGAGTACGGCGGGATGGCGCAGGCCGAG
>CAYQGF010000076.1:2825-11761 GCA_964416885.1 uncultured Iamiaceae bacterium | reverse complement strand
GTCACGCCGTGCTGTTGATCGGGATCCTGGTGTTCGGCCTCGCCGTCGGTGCGGTGGCGCAGCTCGTCCTCGGCCAGCGGGGGTGGGCGATCGACTGGCCGCTGGCCCTCGGGGCCGGCCTGGGCGGGTCCTTCGTCGGGGGGCTGTTGATCAGCCTCATCGCCGGCGACGGCTTCTCCCTGCGCCCGAGCGGGCTGATCGGCTCGTTCGTCGGGGCGCTCATCGTCACCGCCGGCGTCCAGTGGTGGCGGGGCCGCCCGGCCTGAGGGCCGGGCCGCAGCGTCGACGCCCCCGGAGGAGCGCCGACGCCGGGCCCGCGGTGGGTCAGCCCAGGCGCTCGATGAGGGTGCCGGTGCCGAGCCCGCCACCGCAGCACATCGACACCAGGCCGTAGCGGCCACCGGTGCGCTCCAGCTCGTGGAGGGCCTTGGTGATGAGCACCGAGCCGGTGGCGCCGAGCGGGTGGCCCAGGGCGATGGCCCCACCGTTGGGGTTCACCCGGTCGGGGTCGACGCCGAGCTCCTTCTGCCAGGCCAGCACCACCGAGGCGAAGGCCTCGTTCACCTCGAACACGTCGATCTGGTCGACGCCGATGCCGGTGCGCTCGACCAGTCGCTGGGTGGCGTCGATCGGGCCGGTGAGCATCAGGACCGGGTCGACGCCGACCAGGCAGGTGTCGACGACCCGGGCGCGGGGCCGCAGCCCGAGCTCGGCCGCCTTCTCCGCGGTCGTGAGCAGCAGGGCGGAGGCCCCGTCGGAGATCTGCGAGCTCGACCCGGCGGTGTGGACGCCGTCTTCCCGGGCGACCGGCTTGAGGGCCTGGAGCTTCTCGAGCGTGGTCTCCCGGAGGCCCTCGTCGCGGGCGACGTGGTGGGTGGAGCCGAGCGGCTTGCCCTCCTCGTCGACGTCGGGGGCATCGACCGGGACGACCTGGCCCTCGAACCGCCCCTCGTCCCACGCCTGGGCGGCGAGGGCCTGGGACCGGAGCCCGAAGGCGTCGGTGTCGTCGCGGGTGATGCCCCACTTGTCGGCGATGCGCTCCGCCCCCTCGAACTGGGACGTGAACTCGTACTGGCCGAAGTAGGCCTTCGGGATCGGCACCCCCAGGCCCAGCTTCTTGCTCGAGTTGGAGCCGATCGGGATCCGGCTCATCAGCTCGACCCCGCAGGCGACGGCGACGTCGGCCACGCCCGCGCCGACCAGGCTGGTGGCCAGGTTGGTGGCCTGCTGCGACGACCCGCACTGGGTGTCGACGGTGGTGGCGGCGGTCTCGAGCGGGAGCCCAGCCGCCAGCCAGGCGGTGCGGGTGGTGTTGAACGACTGCTCGCCGACCTGGCTGACGCAGCCGCCGACGACCTGCTCGATCGTGCTCGGGTCGACGCCGGAGCGCTCGACCAGGGCGGTGAGGGCGGTGCCGAGCAGGTCGGCCGGGTGGACGGAGGACAGGGCGCCGTTGCGTCGCCCCACGGGCGTACGCACGGCTTCGACGATCACGACATCAGCCATGGCCGGAGGCTACGTCGCCCCGGCGAGCCTGGGGAACAGAGCGCGGGTGTTGGTGGCGAGGTGGTCGAGCATCCCGGGCTCGTCCCCGACCGATGCGAGCTGCCGGACCCGGTCGACGGCGGCCGCGAGGGGCGTGAACGGGTAGTCGCTGCCGTAGTGCAGGCGCTCCATCGTGGCGATGGTGAGGAGCGCGTCGAGCTGGCGGGGGAGGGGGAAGCCGGCGAGGTCGTAGTGCAGGCGGGCGAGGTCGCGGAGGACGTCGGCGGCGGGGTCGATGTCCGGGAGCACGGTGCTGAAGGCCGCGACGCGGTCGGCGAGCACGGGGAGGGTGGCCCCGGCGTGGGGGACGATCCACTCGATGTTCCGGTGGCGGGCGACGACCCCGTTGAGCACGAGGTTGGTGACGGCCCGAGAGGTGTCGAAGAGGAACTCGATCATGGGCCGCGGCCGGTCCAGGGAGGTGTGGTGCGCGCACGGTGGCGACGTCGGGTGGATGAACACCCGTGCGGCGCGGCGGTCGAGCTCCTCCATCACCGGCTCGAGGGCGGCGTCGCCGAGGTAGCAGCCCTCGGTGTGGGTGAGCAGGGCGATGCCGTCGGCCCCGAGGTCGTCGAGGGCGTGGGCGACCTCGGCGAGCGCACCGTCGACGTCGGGCAGCGGCAGGCTGGCGAGCAGGCCGAACCGGCCGGGGTGGCGGGCCACCGCCTCGCGCCCTGCGTCGTTGACGGTGCGGGCGAGGGCCCGGGCCGCGCCGTCGTCGCCGAAGTGCACCCCCGGCGACGAGATCGACAGCAGCGCGGTGCGGACCCCGAGCCGGTCGAGCGCCGCGACGTGCTCCTCCGCGCTCCACGCCGGGATCAGGGGGAAGCCGTCGGGCTGCGAGTGCCCGGCCTCGACCAGCTCGTGGCGATAGGCGTCGGGGACGAAGTGGGCGTGGACGTCGATCAGCCCGCGGTGGCCGGTCATCACGCTGCGGCCCAGGCGACGAGGGTCTCGACGTAGAGGTCGGGGCGGGTCCCGTGCATCGAGTGGGCGACGTCGGGGAACGAGCGGTAGGTGACCGTCGTGCCGGCCGCCTCGAGCAGGTGGCGCACCCGGCTCGCCTGCTGGTCGGTCATAGCGCCGAGGAGGAAGCCGGTGTCGGGGTCGACGTGGCGCATGTGGTGGGTGAGGAGCACGGCGGGCACCGTGACGCTGCGGAGCATCCGTTCGTGGTCGCAGGCCGCCGCGACCGTGCCCGACCAGAAGGCCCGGCCCCACTCGGGGTCGTACTCCTTGAGCTCCTGGGACGGCTCCTCGGGCACGGGGATGAACGAGAGGTGGTCCGGCAGGAACGTCGAGGCCGCGGCGCGCATGGCGTCCCACGCGCCGACCTCCCACTGGTCGCCGAGGTAGGTGCTCCACATGTGGAAGACCGGCCCGATCGCCTGGCGGATGCCGGGACCGACCGCCGGGTCGACCTGGGACGAGAACAGCGGTGGGTCCTCGAACACGGCGGCGAGCACCTGGCCCGGCTTGGCGTAGGCCGACAGCCACGCCGTCAGCACGCCCCCCGAGGAGAGCCCGCTGACCACGGTGGGCCGCCCGATCACCTCGTCGATGAACCGCACGAGGTCGTTCCCGATGGTGTCGAGCGTGTAGCGCCCGGGGGTGCGGGTGCTGCGCCCCTGGCCGCGCGGGTCGACCGCGAACACCTGGAAGTGCTCCGCCAGCAACGGCATGGCCGCCTCGTAGCCCCACCACGACTCGGTCTGGCCCGGCACCAGCAGCAGGGCCGGGAGCGACGGGTCGCCGGCGGTCGCGTAGTTGACCGTGACCTCGCCCAGGTCGACGAGGTGCTCCGGGAGGGTGTGGGCGACGTAGGTGGCGTCGGGGTGGTGCGGGCCGTAGCGGCCGCGACGGTCGGTCATCGAGGGGTGCTCCTTCGGACACGAGGTGCGGGGGCCGCACCTTGCCACAACTCTGATCGTATGATCAGAGTTCTCGTCGGGGGCCCGGAGGCCCGTGGGTAGGCTGCGCCGATGGCGTCGACGGCTCGAGGTGGCAAGCGGACGACCCGCCCCTCGGCGGACCCGACCCGCGACCGGATCGTCACGGCCGCCGCCGAGCTGTTCTCCGAGCGGTCGTTCGAGGGGGCGACCACCCGGCAGATCGCCAGCCGGGCCGGTGTCACCCAGCCGCTGCTCAACTACCACTTCGCCTCGAAGGACGCCCTGTGGCGGGCCGCCGTGGACAGGCTCTTCGAGATGCTCCGCAAGGGCACGGGCGACCGGCTCGGCGGCGAGGGGGGCCTCGACGAGGTGGAGGCGGCCAAGTTCCAGGTCCGCGAGTTCGTGACCTTCTCGGCCCGCCACCCCGAGCTGCACCGCATCATCCTCCAGGAGTCGACGACCGACAGCGAGAGGATGGACTACCTCGTCGGCCACGTGCGCCCGGTGTACGACGCGACCATCGAGCTCTTCGAGCGTCTCGCCCGGGCCGGAGCGGTGCCCGCCATCCCGGCCCCGCACCTGTACTACATCCTCACCGGCGCCGGCCCGACCATGTTCGTGCTCGGCCCCGAGTGCCGCCGGCTGTCGGGCCTGGACCCGGCCTCGGAGGAGGTCATCGAGGCCCACGCCGACGCGGTCTGCGAGCTGCTGTTCGGCCGGTAGGCGCCACGCGGCAGCGCTCGTCCGCTGGGACGTGAGCCGAACGGTCGCGGGCCGCGACGCTTGACCAGTTGCCTGATCAGATGATCAGATACCGGGCATGGCGAACGTCGACGTGGCGATCGTGGGCTGTGGTCCCGCCGGTCTGGTGCTGGCGAACCTGCTCGGGGCGGCGGGCCGGTCGGTGGCCGTGTTGGAACGCCACCCCGAGCGCTACCCGCTGCCTCGCGCCGTCCACTTCGACCACGAGATCGGCCGCATCCTGCAGGCCTGTGGCATCGGCGACGAGCTCCCCGGGCTGACCGAGCCCGCACCCGTGTACGAGTGGCGGGGCGCCGACGGCCAGGTGCTGCTGCGCTTCGGTGGCCGGCTCGACGGTGTGTCGGGCTGGCCCAACATCAACATGTGCTGGCAACCGGGCATCGAGACGGCGCTCGAGGCCGTCACCGCCCGCGAGGCGACCGTCGAGGTCCTCCGGGGCGCGACGGTCACCGGGCTCGACGACCGTGGCCCTGACGTCGTCGTCCGCTACGACGGCCCCGACGGCCCGGCCGAGCTGACCGCGGCGTACGTCGTCGGCTGCGACGGCGCCAACAGCACCGTCCGCGACCTGGTCGGCATCGAGGTCACCGACCTCGGCTTCTTCTACGACTGGCTGATCGTCGACGTCCGCCCGTTCGAGCCGCGCCCGTACGACCCGGTCAACCTCCAGGTGTGCGACCCGGCCCGTCCGACCACCGCGGTCTCCGGCGGCCCCGGACGACGCCGCTGGGAGTTCATGGCCCTGCCCGGGGAGCCGATCGACGAGCTCGACACCGCGGCCACCGCCTGGACGCTGCTCGAACCGTGGGACATCCACCCCGGCAACGCCGAGGTCGAACGCCACACCGTGTACCGCTTCCACGCTCGCTGGGCCGACACCTGGCGGGTCGGGCGGGTGCTGATCGCCGGTGACGCGGCCCACCAGATGCCCCCGTTCGCGGGGCAGGGCATGTGCTCGGGGATCCGCGACGCGGCCAACCTGGCGTGGAAGCTCGATGCCGTCCTGCGCGGCGCGACGACCGATGCGATCCTCGACACCTACGCCACCGAACGCGAGCAGAACGTCCGGGCGGTGATCGACTTCTCGATGGAGCTCGGCAAGGTGATCTGCATCAGCGACCCCGCCGAGGCCGCGGCCCGCGACGAGCTGATGGCCGGCGGCGTGGCCGACGGGGAGGTGTCCGAGGTGCCGCCGCTCCCCGGCATCGCCGCCGGGGTCATCGCCCCCGACGACCCGCGGGCGGGCAACCTCCTCGTCCAGGGCCGCGTCGTCGGCCCCGACGGGCAGGCGGCCCGCTTCGACGACGTGCACGGCGCCGGGTGGCGCCTCGTCACCGCCCACCCGCCGGCCCTGTCCGACGACCTGGCGGCCTGGTTCGCCGGCATCGGGGGAGCGGTCGTCGCCGTCGGGCCGTCGGCCGACGTGGACGGCACCTACGCGGCCTGGTTCGCCCACCACCAGGTGGCCGCGGCCCTCCAACGCCCCGACTTCCACATCTACGGCGCCGGCAACGACCCGGCGGCTCTCGTCAGCTCCCTGCGCACCGCGCTGAAAGGACCCGCATGAAGCTCGCCAACGTCGCCGGGCGCGCCGCGCTCGTCATCGACGACGAGGCGCTCGACGTCGCCACCGCCTCCGGCGGCCGCTTCGGGCCCGACCTGCCCGGCATCTACGACGACTGGCCCGCGTTCGAGACGTGGGCCCGGTCCGCCGCCGGTGCCACCACCCCGATCGACCCGTCCACCCTGGGCGCCCCGTCACCCGCGCCCCGCCAGGTCTTCGCCGTCGGGCTCAACTACCGCCGCCACGCCGAGGAATCGGGCATGGAGGTGCCGGCCGTCCCCGCCGTGTTCACCAAGTTCCCCGCATCGCTCGGCGGGCCGAACGACCCGGTGACCCTCAGTGGCCCCGCCGTCGACTGGGAGGTCGAGGTCGTCGTCATCGTCGGCACCCGGGCCTCCGGCGTGGCCGCCGCCGAGGCTTGGAGCCACGTCGCCGGGCTCGCCGTCGGCCAGGACATCTCCGACCGCGCCGTCCAGTTCGCCGCCGGCGCCCAGTTCTCGCTGGGCAAGTCCTTCGTCGGCTACGGCCCGACCGGACCGTGGCTCGTCACCCCCGACGAGCTCGACGACCCCGACGACATCGCGCTCGGCTGCTCGCTCGACGGCGAGGTCGTCCAGGGCTCACGCACCAGCGACCTCATCTTCCCGATCGCCGAGCTGATCGCCGAGATCTCCGCCATCGTCCCGCTCCTGCCCGGGGACCTGATCTTCACCGGCACCCCCGAGGGCATCGGAGCGGTCCGCCAACCGCCCCGCTTCCTCCGGCCGGGCGAGGTGCTGGAGACATGGGCCGAGGGGATCGGGACGATCCGCAACGAGATCGAGGGAGCCTGAGATGGAAGTCGCCTACGCGGTCCTGGAGGTGCCCGACGTCGCCGGCATCGGGGCGTTCCTCACCGAGACCGTCGGGCTCGCCCCCGGACCGCCCACGCCGTCCGGCGCCGCCACCGTCACCAACGACGCCGCCGTCCACCGGCTGATCGTCGACGAGGGCCCCGCCGGGGACCTCGTCGCCGTCGGCATCGAGCACCACGCATCGGACCTCGATGCCGCCGCGGCGCGTGCGGGAGCCGTCGAGGACCCGGCGCTCGCGGCCGAGCGCCGGGTCGAGCGCCTCGCCGTCGTCGATGCGCCATGGGGTGCCCCGGTCGAGCTCGTGACCGGGCTCGAGCGCCTCGCCGTACCCGCTCCCACCCCCATGGTGCCGGGCGGCTTCCTCACCGCCGGACAGGGCTTCGGCCATGTCGTGGTCGCCACCACCAGCTTCGACGAGTCCGTGGCGTTCCTCACCGACGCCCTCGGCTTCACCCAGTCCGACTGGCTGGAGCAGGAGCTGGCGCCCGGCATCGACCTGGAGGTGCGGTTCTTCCACTGCAACCGGCGCCACCACAGCTTCGCCCTCGCCCGGGCCCCGTTCGAGCTGCCGGCCCGGCTGCACCACCTCATGGTGGAGGTCAACGACCGCGACGACGTCGGCGCCGCCTTCGACCGGGCGTTCGCGTCCGGGCTCCCGATCCCCAACGGCCTCGGTCGGCACGACAACGACGGGATGTTCTCGTTCTACGTCGAGAGCCCGGCCGGGTTCCAGGTCGAGGTCGGGCACGGCGCCGTCCAGGTCTCCGAGCCATGGCGGGGCAACCGCCAGTACGACCGGATCTCGGCCTGGGGGCACCAGCCGGTCGTACGGGGATGACCACCGAGGTCACCCTCACCGGCACGGGGGTGCCGCACCCGAGGCCCGGGACCGCGGGCGCCGGCACCCTTGTCCGCCACGGCGACATCGCCCTCCAGTTCGATGCCGGCCGCGCCACGGTGGTGCGGCTCGTGGAGGCGGGCACCCCGCCGGTGGGCCTCACCGCGGTGTTCGTCACGCACCTCCACAGCGACCACGTCGTCGGCCTGCCGGACCTGGCCCTGACCCACTGGGTGCAACGCGAGGCGCACGGCGCCGGCCCGCTCGTCATCGTGGCGCCGGACGGGCCGACGACGACCCGGTTCGTCCACCGGATGCTCGACCCCTACGAGGACGACATCGCGGTGCGCCGCGGCCACCTCGGGACCGGTCCGGTGGAGCTCGACATCCGGCCGTTCGGGGTGCCGTCCCGGCCCGAGCAGGTGTGGGCCAGCGACGACGGGCTGGTCCGGGTCGACGCGGTCGCCGTGCACCACGAGCCGGTGCCCGATGCCGTCGCCTACCGGGTCACGACCCCGGACGGCGTCGTGGTCGTCTCCGGGGACACACGGGTGTGCGACGAGGTCGAGTCCCTGGCCCGGGGCGCCGACCTCCTGGTGCACGAGGCCTGCCGGACGACCCCCTTGGCGGCCGCGATCGCCGGCACGCCCTTCGAGACGATCTTCAGCTACCACGCCGACACCGTCCCCCTCGGCGGCCTGGCCGAACGAGCGGGCGTCCCGCACGTGCTGCTCACCCACCTCATCCCACCGCCCGACACACCATCGGACCGCGATGCCTTCGTCCAGGACCTGCGCGCCAGCGGCTACACCGGCACGGTCACCGTCGGGAGGGACCTGGAGACGGTGACCCTGGAGGCCAGGCGCTGACCCGGGAGGTCAGGCGGCGGTCTGGTGGTTGTGGGGGTGCTCCCGCCCGGTGCGGGCCCGGGCCTCGGCCAGGGCGGCGCGGGCCTTGGCGAGGCCCCGGCGACCGATCTCGCGGGTCTCGTCGTCGATGCGCCAGTCCGGGTCGACCGGGGGGAGGAGGTCGAGCTGTCGTGCCATGGTGGACATCTTGCAGAGGGGGTGTGACAGTGAAGCATCGCCCCTGGTCAGAGCCCTGAGACGGTGCTCTCATGTCAACCCCTGCCCGGCCCGCGACCTTCCCACACGGGACGAAGGTCATCCCCGTTGGTGACCAAGGTCCCAACCGCGCTCAGGAGCCGAGCCGACAGGCGAGGCGACCCAGAAGCACAGTGCGTTGTTCTCCGAGGCTCTGCCGAGGAAGGGGCCCGGCACGACACAGCCCCATCCACACCGGCCCTCAGAGGGGGGCGCCGGGGGCCACCAGGGGCCAGGGCGACGTCCGCTCCACGACCAGGGCCAGGTCGAGGAGGAGGGCATCGGCGTGGTGGGGGGCGATGACCTGCATCCCCACCGGCAGGCCGTCGAGCGGCTCGATCGGGATCGAGATCGCCGGGTTGCCGCTGATGTTGGCCG
>CAYQGF010000076.1:0-2725 GCA_964416885.1 uncultured Iamiaceae bacterium | reverse complement strand
CCGTCGAGCGGCTCGATCGGGATCGAGATCGCCGGGTTGCCGCTGATGTTGGCCGGGATGGTGAGGGCGCCGTTGTTGCCCAGCTCGACCTTCTGGCCCGCGACCCGGGTGTTGGAGGAGACGTGGGCCGGGAAGGCGACATCGGGGTTGGTGGCGCAGATCAGCAGGTCGACGTGGTCGAAGACGTCGGCCATGGCCTCGTTGCACATCGTCCGGGCCGCCTCGCTGCGGGCCGACGAGTCCAGGTCGACCAGCTGCTCGGCCATCTCCAGCCCGAAGGCGATCTCCTTGGTGAGGTCGTCCTTGCAGCCGGGCCAACGGTCGCCGAGGTCCATCTTCAGCCCGACCAGGTTGCCGAGTGCCCAGGCCACGTCGAGGGTCGGCATCGTGACGTCGAGGTCGACGACGGTGAGCCCGGCGTCGCGGGCCAGGGCCTCGGCCGCCGCGACCACCCGCTCCTGGACGCCGTCGGCCACGACCGCCGTGCCGAGCGTCGGGGCGATCGCCACCCGCAG
Organism: uncultured Iamiaceae bacterium; assembly: GCA_964416885.1. Classification (GTDB taxonomy): domain Bacteria; phylum Actinomycetota; class Acidimicrobiia; order Acidimicrobiales; family Iamiaceae; genus Iamia. The sequence continues at coordinate 2,210 of CAYQGF010000076.1, read as the reverse complement.
GCCCCGTAGGTCGTGGGTGCCCAGGTCGCGCTCCCAGCCGTCGATGCGGGGGAGGGAGTAGGGGTCGCGGGAGTCGTAGCCGGAGGTGACGTCGTACCAGCGGGCCACGTCGCGCACCGACCGGGCCAGGCAGCCGATCACCACCGTCATCGGGTGGATCAGGGTCTGCGGGCCCCGGGGGATGCGGCCGGCGGTGCCCTTCATCCCGACCAGGCCGTTGAACCCGGCCGGGATGCGGATCGATCCACCGCCGTCGCCGCCGCTGGCGATCGGCACCAGGCCGCCGGCCACCGCGGCCGCCGACCCGCCGGAGGAGCCGCCGGCGGTCTGGCCCTGGCGCCACGGGTTGTGGGTGACGCCGTTCTCCTTGGTCACCGAGATGTTGAGCCCACCGAACTCGCTGGCCGTGGTCTGGCCGACGAAGGCGGCACCGCCGGCGGCGCGGACCCGCTGGAGCATGGTGCCGGTGTGGGTCGCCTTGCGGCCGGCGTAGACGAGCGAGGCCTCGGTGTCGGGCCAGCCCTCGACCTTCTCCAGCTCCTTGATGCCCACCGGCACGCCGCCGAACGGGAGGGCGACGTCGGCCGCCGCCGCCTCGGCCCGGGCCCGCTCGGGGTCGAGGTGCGACCAGGCGTTCAGCTCGGAGGACTCGATGGCGGCGAGGCAGGCCTCCAGCTCCTCGGCCGGCGAGCGCTCGCCGGAGCGGAAGGCGTCGACCAGCGAGCAGGCGTCGCCCAGCCAGGGGGTGTCGGTCATCGGTCAGGCCTCCGGGGTGGTGAACTGGGTGCGCAGGCGGGTGTCGCTGATCGGCTGGATCAGGTCGCGCACCACCTGCTGGTGAGCGGGGTGGTCGATGTAGGTGCGGACGGCGTCGGCGTCGGCGAAGGTCGCGACCACGGACACGCCGGCGTTGCCCGGGAACAGGCCGAGGTCGCGTCCGACCTGGTAGGTCCCGATGGCGTCGATCTGCGCGGGCAGCCCTTCGAGCCCGGCGACCATGGCGTCGACCTGGTCGTCGGTGGCGTCGGGGGCGAGGGAGATCAGCACGATGTGGGTCAGCACGGGCCAGGACCGTACCGGGGCCGAAGTCGCGAGATGGTGTCTGACACCAAGTGCGCGCTACTGGAGGCCGCGGCTGGCGCCGCCGTCGACCGGGAGGGCGGCGCCGGTGACGAAGCGGGCGGCCGACGAGCACAGGAAGGCGACGACCTGACCGAAGTCGTCGGGCCGGCCCACGGTGCGGACCGGGATGTTCTCGGCCACCGCGGCCACCGAGTCGGCGTCGTCGCCGTAGAGCTGGCGGAACCGGTCGGTCTCGTGGATGCCGGGCTGGACCGAGTTGACGGTGACCCCGTGGGACGCCATCTCCAGCGACAGGGTCTTGAGGAAGGCGGTGACGCCGGCCCGGGCGGTGTTGGAGAGGATCAGCGTCGGGATCGGCTGGCGCACGCTGGCCGAGGTGATGGCCACGACCCGGCCCCAGCGCCGCTCGACCATGGCGGGCACCGCGGCCTGGCACATCGCCACCGTCGACAGCAGGTTGAGCTGGAGGGCCGGGACGTAGGCGTCGAGCGGGGTGGAGGCGAAGGTGCCGGCCGGCGGGCCGCCGGCGTTGGGCACGAGGATGTCGACCCGGCCCAGGGCGGCGATGGCGTCGGTGACGAACCCGGTCGCCCCCTCGGGCGTGCCGACGTCGGCGACGATCGGCACCGCGTCGTCGGCCACCGACGCGGCGGCGGCCTCGACCCGCTCCCGGTCGCGTCCGCAGATGGCCACCCGCACCCCCTCGGCGGCCAACGCCCGGGCCGTCGCCAGGCCCAGCCCCGCCGATGCTCCCGCCACCGCTGCTGTGCGCCCGTTCAGCCCGAGGTCCATGGCCGCGGAACGTACACCTGGCCTGGGAGGTCCGCTGGGGGTCGCCCTACCCTCGACCCGATGGAGCCGGTCTCGTTCCTCGGCCTCGAGGCCACCCACAACCCGCACCGCTGGTACCTGCCGATCGTCCCCGAGCTGTGCACGTGGGGCGACTTCCTCTTCGGCGGGTGCGGGCTGGGCGCCTGCATCGAGGCGCTGGAGCGCACCACCGGGCGCCCGGTCATCTGGGCCACCGCGCAGTACCTCTCCTACGCCAAGCCCGACAGCGTCCTCGACATCGACGTCACCGTCCCGGTGTCGGGCCGGTCGACCAGCCAGGCCCGCGCCGTCGGGCA
>CAYQGF010000075.1:1951-11835 GCA_964416885.1 uncultured Iamiaceae bacterium | reverse complement strand
GCCGTTGACGACACCGATCACCGCGGCCTTGGCCAGCCGGCGTCCGATCGACTCGGCCAGGCCGCCGACGGTGGTGCCCGCGGGCACCTGGCGCGCGGAACCGTCGGGTAGCGAGATCGTGATGTCGGACATGCGGCGACAGTACCCAGCGGCCCCCACCACCGGCGCACGCGATCTCCGGTCGTACCCTGCGGGTCGTGAGCACCGAGGAGACGACACCGACCGAGCCGACCGACGACCCCGCCGTCGCCGCAGCCGCCGACCCGGCCGCGGCCTGGACCGGCGAGCGCGTGGCCAACTGGCTACGGATGTCGGCCGGGCTGGAGCGTCAGCTGGCACCCGTCTCGGAGGCCCTGTTCGGGACCGTGGCCCTGCGGGCGGGCGAGCGGGTGCTCGACGTCGGCTGCGGGGTCGGCCCCACGACCCGGGAGGCCGCGGTGGCGGTGGGGCCGACGGGGTCGGTCACCGGGCTCGACGTCTCGGCCGACATGCTGGCCGCGGCCGCGGCCGTCGACGTCCCGGGCGACGCCGCCCCGATCACCTGGACCGCCGCCGACGCCGTGACGTGGGACGCCCCCGAGGCCGCCTACGACGCAGTGATCTCCCGCTTCGGCGTCATGTTCTTCAACGACCCGCCCGCCGCCTTCGCCACCCTGGCCCGGGCCACCCGTCCCGGTGGCCGCCTGGCCGTGGCGGTCTGGGCGCACCGGGATGAGTCGGGCGTGTTCGCCGTGCCCCTCGCCGCGGCCCTGGAGGTCACCCGGGCCCACGGCCTCGCCGACCCCGAGGGCCTGGACCCCTGCGGCGGGCCGTTCTCCCTCGGCGACGTGGCCGCCTCCACCGCCCTGCTCGAGGGCGCCGGGTGGACCGACGTGGCCGCCACGTCACACCGGCTGGTGCTCCCGTTCGGCGGGGGCCTGACCCCCGACGAGGCGGCGGCCAACACGGCCGGGTTCGGCCCCAACCGCATGGTCTTCGCCGACCTGCCCGACGACGTGCGGGCCGAGGCCGTCGCCGCCGTGGCCCGGGCCCTGGCCCGGCACGTCGACGCCGACGGTCACGTCGCCCTCGGCGGTCACGTCATCGTCCTCACCGCCACCCGCTGACCCACCCGGCGCCCGTGAGCAGGCGCGCAACGGGGTCAGACCCCATTGCGCGCCGCCACTGGACCTCCGAGCAGGACTCCAAGCGCCATCGCAGGTTCAGGTCAGCTCCTCGAAGATGAGCGTGTCGTCCTGGGTCAGGATGGCGACGTGAGTCGTCGTCGCGGCCGCCTGTCGAGCTTCGGCTCCATCGAGGTCGACGACGAATGGTCGCCATTGGCCGTCGGCGACGAGGGCAAACCCACCGACTTCGGGCTCGTTGGTGATGACCGCCACGACGTCATCGGCCGGCGCGTCGACGCTGATCCAGGCAGAGGGTTGCTCGAACGGGGGCGCCGAGAACGACTGCCATCGTCCTGTTCGTACCGAGAAACGGTAGGCACTGAGCTGATCGCCGTCGGCGGTGGTCGGTTGGCCGGGGAGAGCGACGATCCCGTCGACGACGCAGTGCAGATGGTACGAGGAGTCCTCGAACGTCGACTCGTCGGGCGCCGGAGCAAAGGTTCCCCACTGGCCGGTGTCGAGGTCGAAGGTGGAGGCTCCGAACGGCGGGAACGGCTCGTCGCCGCTCGGCACGACCTCCCCCGGGTCGGGCCGCGGCATGGCCGGCGACGTGTAGGTGTCGCCGCGAACGACGATGTCGCCGGTGAGGCATCGGACGCCGGCGCCCTCCGTAGGTCCACCGCCCGAAGGCAGGGTCTCGGTCCTTCCCGACTCGAGATCGACGGAGCGGATGTCCTCATGGGCCTGTAGCACGGCTCGGCCGTCGGCCGCCACGCCGAGGGGGATGACGTCCTGAGTGGGGCCCGAGTCGATCGTCTCGGGAGATGTCGTCCACTCTTGCGAGTCGAGGTCGACGGTGGCGACGAAGGCATCGCCGGGGTCGCAGACGTCGCCGATGTCGCCCGCCTCCCTGACCGTGGCGCACTGAACACCTGTGACCAGTGCCCGATCATCGGCGACAGCCCGCACTCGAGAGCGGCCGAGGCCGGTGCCCTCAGTGATCGGAACTGGGATCTCGGACACCACACCACCCGACGCGTCGAAGATCGAGATCGACGGCCGGCGCCCTCCGTCGACGACGACGAAGCGATCGCCCACACCGGCCACCATCGGCCGAGCAAGTGAGTCGTCCACCGCAAACGGGTCCCCGACATCCGCAACGTTCGGAACGGTCGTGGGCTCCTGCCCAACCCCGACGGGCTCCGAGCCGTCGCTGCAGGCCATGAGCGCGGCGGGAACGACCAGTCGACCCAGCCAGCGCCATGCGGAGCGTCGACAGCTCTGGTGAAGCGTGGGCATGTCGAGCTCCCTCGAATGAGGCACCGGCGGCGAACAGGGGTGAATTGCAACGCCATTTCGTTGGGGCCGACCCAGGCGGTGGAGACGGGGCTAGGTGGGCCGGGCCCGCCCGGTCCGGGTCAGGAGCGGCGGCGGGCGCCGGCGAGGGCTGACGCCGCGGTGCGGGGGGCCTCCTCGGCCGCGTCGGTGACAGCCGAGGCCGCGGTCTCGGCCCCGGCGCCATGACCGTTGCCGTTGCCGTTCACCGTGGCCCCCGGGTTCGGGACGCCGACCTGGGTGACCTCGGTGGGGATCGCCTCGGCCTTCTTGGTGGCGTAGGTGTTGACGTACTCCTGGCCGGACAGGTCGCGGATGGCGAACATCACCTCGTCGATGATCTGCCGGAGGACCAGCCGGTCGTTGGCCCGGTCGAGGTAGCGATCGACCCGGACCGGCGCACCGAAGCTGATGACGACGGGGCGGAACGGCTGCGGGTACTTGGCCTCCGGCGGCATGACCTCGCGCGCCCCCCGGATGCCGACGGGGATGATCGGCGCACCGGTGCGCAGGGCGAGCCGGGCCGGGCCGGTGTGGCCCTTGTAGAGCAAGCCGTCGCGGCTGCGGGTGCCCTCGGGGTAGATGCCGAACAGCTCGCCCCGTTCGAGGACCCGCTGGGCCGCGGCCAGCGCCCGCTCCGACGCGCTCCCGCCGCCCCGGTCGATCGGGATCATGCCCATGGCCGGGAAGAGGTGCTTGGTCTTCCAGTCGTCCATGTACTCGGCCTTGCCGACGTAGGTGATGCGTCGGGGCAGCACCGCTGGGACGAAGAACGAGTCGAGCACCGACGTGTGGTTGGGGCAGATGATCGCCGGCCCGTTCGACGGGACGTTGTCGGCGCCGGTGACGTGGAACCGCCACGCGAAGTTGAAGAGCGGGGTGATGAGCGCCTTGGCCACGGGGTACAGCTGGCCGGCTTCGCGGTCACCCTTCTTCTCGCTCACGCCCGCATCGTGCCACAGCGACGCCCCCGTGGGGCGCCCGTCACACGGAAGACAGGTCGCAGACGGTGTCGCGGGCGATCGCTCGTCGGACGTGCTATTCCCGGAGGAGGTCGACGCCGAGGAGCGCAGCGGCCGCCGACACACCCTCGCCCCGGGCCGCGGCGGCGTCGACGGCGGCGACGGCGGTGGGCGTGTGGAGGTCGTCGTCGAGGGCGGCCCGGACCTCGTCCAGGGCGCCGTCGCCCTCCCCTGCGGCGAGCCAGGCCTCCAGCCGGGCCTCGGCGGCGGGCATCACCGTGTCGTCCCACTCCCACTCGTGGCGGTAGTGGTGGCCCACGACGGCGAGCCGGATGGCCCGGGCGTCGTGGTCCTTGCGGAGCTCGCTGACGAAGGCCAGGTTGCCGAGCGACTTCGACATCTTCTCGCCGTCCATCCGCACCATGGCCTGGTGCATCCAGTGGCGGACGAAGGGCTCCCCCGTGGCCGCCTCGCTCTGGGCCGCCTCGCACTCGTGGTGGGGGAAGATCAGGTCGCCGCCGCCGCCGTGGAGGTCGATGGTGGTGCCCAGCTCGCGCAGCGCCAGCGCCGAGCACTCGATGTGCCAGCCGGGCCGGCCCGGCCCCCACAGCGAGTCCCACGCCGGCTCGTCGTCGGCCGACGGCTGCCAGAGGACGAAGTCGAGCGGGTCCCGCTTGTTGGGGTCGTCGGGGTTGCCGCCCCGCTCGGCCGCCAGGGCCAGCATGGTGGCGCGGTCGTAGCCCGACAGCGACCCGAACCGGGGCGAGCTCGACACGTCGAAGTAGACGGCGCCGCCGGCGACGTAGGCGTGGCCCCGGTCGATCACCATGCCGATGAAGCCCCGGATGTCGGGGATGGCCGAGGTCGCCCGGGGCTCGGCCCACGCCGGCAGCATGCCGAGGGCCTCCATGTCGTCGTCGAACTTGGCCACCTCGGCCGCGGCCAGGTCGAGGTAGTGGACGCCGATCTCCCGGGCCTTCTGGAGGATCGAGTCGTCGACGTCGGTGATGTTGCGGACGCACTTGGTGTCGTGGCCCCGGTCGCGCAGCCGCCGCTGGAGCACGTCGTAGGCGATGTAGACCGCGGCGTGCCCGATGTGGGTGGCGTCGTACGGCGTGATGCCGCAGGTGTACATGGTGACGACCTCGCCCGGCTCGAACGGGACGACCTCCCGCCGGGCCGTGTCGTAGAGCCGCATCGGCGTGGTGGTGGGCTCGGTCACGCGTTGTCGTCCTTGGTGTGGGAGCCGGCGACGCCCTGGCGCTCGGCCGCGGCCCGCACCGCCTCGGGCGAGCGGGGCGTGGTCAGCCCGTCGTCGAGGCCGGTGAAGCGCAGGGCGACCCGGGTCTTGTAGCGGACGTTGACCTGGAGGAGCACTGCGGCGAAGGCCTCGATCGGCGCCGCGTTCGACAGCTCGCCGGAGTCGAGGGCCCGCAGGTCCGGGATGGCCGAGATGATCCCGACGGTGGTCTCGGTGGCCGACGGGTGGTCGGAGCAGACCAGGACGTCGGACTCGATGGGGTGGGCGATGTCGGCCAGCGCCTTGGCCGGCACGTGGTGGAAGGCGGCGGCCACGTCGGACCGGGGCACCGCGGCCTGCACGCTGGCCGCGACCGACCCCCGGGGTGGCACCAGCGGCTGGAACTCGTGGCCGACCTTGGCCAGGGCGTTCGCCATCGAGATCACGACCTTGCCGGCCAGGGCATCGGCGACGGACTCGGCGGTGGAGGCGGCGGCGTCCCACGGCGTGGCGATGACGACGACGTCGGCCTCGGCGGCCCCGGCGTTGTCGGTGGCCTCGATCGCCAGGTCCCGCCCCGGCCAGCGCCCGTGGAGGCCGTCGGCGACCTCCAGGGCCCGGTACTTCGAGCGAGACCCGATCACGACCTCGTAGCCGACCGACGCCAGGCGGACCGCCAGCCCGCTCCCCGCCGGGCCGGTGGCCCCCAGCACTCCGATGCGCATGGCCGGAACCCTAGAGCCGGCTCACGCTCCCGCGTCACCCGCTCCTCGACGAACTGGGGACGATCGCGGTGGCCCCGGCAACCGGGATCGTCCCCAGTTCGGGGGTGGGACAGGTTCGCGAGCGGGCGGCGAGGGGTGACAGGCTCCGGGCGTGACCGGTGTCGACCCCCTCGCCCCGTTCGTCGACGGCACGGCCCGGCGGGCCCGGTTCTCGGTCCGACCACCGGCCCCGGCCCGGCTCGACCCGGTCGAGGGCCTGCTGGCGGGCGTGGCCGAGGTCGACATCACGCCGCCGCCGGGACTCCCCAAGGCCGGCTACTCGTCGAACGCCCACGACGGGGCCGGCTTCCGCACCCGCCTCCGGGCCCGGGTGCTGCACCTCCGGGCCGGTCGGGCCTCGCTGGCGGTGGTGGCGTGCGACCTGCTGGGCGGGTCGGCCGTGCTCCAGCACCTGGTGGCCCAGCGGGTCGCGGGCACGACCGACGTCCCGCTGGCCGGGCTGATGATCGGGGCGACCCACACCCACGCCGGGCCCGGCCAGTTCCTGGGCACCGACTTCTACAACCGCTTCGCGTCCAACCGGAGCGGCTTCGACCCGGCGTGGGCCTCGTTCCTGGTCGAGCGGATCGCGGCCGGGGTCGAGCGGGCCGTGGCCGACCGGGTGCCGGCCCGGCTGGCCGTCGGGTCGGCCGACGTCTGGGGCCTGACCCGCAACCGCTCGATCGGCCCGCACGTCCGCAACCCCGAGGTCACCGACCGACGGACCGACCCCCACCGCCGCTACGTCAACGTCAACCCCCGCCTCCACCTGGTGCGGGTCGACGCCGAGGGCGGCGCCGCAGCCGAGGACAGCGCCACGGCCGGCGACAGCACCGGGACGACGCCGCTGGGCGCCCTGATCGTCTTCTCGGTCCACGGCACCGGCATCTCCCAGCACGCCCACGAGTACAACGCCGACCTGTGGGCCTACCTGGTGGGCGAGACGACCGACCGCATCGCCGCCACCACCGGCACCCGCCCGGTGGTGGGCGCGGTCGAGGGCACCCACGCCGACATGGCCCCGGCCCTCCGCCCCGGGATGGCCGGCCACGTCGAGGCCCGCCGGGTGGGCCGGGCCATCGGCGCCGCCGCCGCCGACCTCCACGCCTCGCTCGCCCCGGCCCTGACCGACGACGTGACGTTGGGGGCGGCGCTGCGGGAGGTCGACCTGGACCGCGACCGCACCATCGCCGGCACGACCCTCCCCGACCGCCCGGCGGTGGGCGCGGCGCTGGTGGCGGGGGCCTTCGAGAACACCACGCCGGTGGTCCACCGCATCCCGCCGTTCCGGGCCGGGACGCCCAAGCGCTGGGGCGCCGACGGCCCGCAGGGCGCCAAGTGGGTGATCGGGAGCCGCTGGCTCCAGCCCGCCATCCTCCCCAAGCGGGCCTTCCCTCGCGTCCTCCCCGTCCAGGTGCTGCGGCTCGGGCCGGCGCTGCTGGTCGGCCTGCCGTTCGAGGTGACGGTGAGCTCCGGGCGGGTCATCACCGACGCGGTCCGCCCCGCGGCCGAGGCCCTGGGCGCCACCGACGTGGTCGTCTCGTCGGTGGCCAACGAGTACTCGGGCTACGTCGCCACGCCCGACGAGTACGCCCTCCAACACTACGAGGGCGGCCACACCCTCTACGGGCCGCTGACCCTGCCGTTCCTGGCCGCCCACGCCGGCCGCCTGGCCGACGACCTGGCCGCGGCCGGGACGACCACGCCGGTGGTGGCCGACGTCCGGGCCGAGCGGTCCTTCGACATGAGGGTCACCCGCTACCTGCCGGCCCCGACCGGCGCCCGCACCCCGGTCGAGGTCGACGGCCCGGCCCGGTTCTCCGACACCACCGCCCGGGTCGACGCGTCGTGGGAGGTGGCCTGGACCGGGCCTCCCCCCGGCGACCTGGCCTGGCACGAGCCCCTGGTGCGGGTGGAGGCCAGCGATGCCGACGAGGCCGGCGACGGGCCCTGGCGGCCGGTTGCCGACGACCAGGGCTGGGACGTCGCCGTGCTCCACGTCGGCCCCGTCGAGGGCGACGAGCACCGCCACCGCTACGTGGCCCGCTGGTACCTGCCCGACCTGCGGGCCGGCCGCCGCCACCGGTTCGTCGTCACCGGCCCCGACGGCACCGACGTCGCTTCGGAGCCGTTCGACTGATGGCCTCGGGCCCGGTGCTGGACCTCGATGACGTCGCCGTCGTCCGCCAGGGGCGGCCGCTGCTCGACGGGCTGACCTGGGCGGTGCGCCCGGGCGAGCGGTGGGTGCTCCTCGGCCCCAACGGCAGCGGCAAGACCACCCTGCTCCGGGTGGCCGGGCTGTGGCTGCGCCCGACCCGGGGCACCGTGCGGGTCGACGGAGAGACGTCCGGGCGCACCGACATCCGTACCCTCCGGGCCCGGATCGGCTACACGAGCATCGCCCTCTCGGACTCGCTGCGGGCCGACGTCGAGGCCCTCGACGTGGTGATGACCGGCCGGCGGGCGCAGTTGGAGGCGTGGTGGGCGACCTGGACCGACGACGATCGCAACGCGGCCCGGGACGAGATGGCGCGGGTCGGCGCCGACCACCTCGCCGAGCGCACCTTCGGCACCCTGTCGGCCGGTGAGCGCCAGCGGGTCCTGCTCGCCCGCGCCCTGGCCGGCGACCCGGCCCTCCTGCTGCTCGACGAGCCGGCCGCCGGCCTCGACCTCGGCGCCCGCGAGGACCTGGTCGACCGGCTGGCGGTGCTGGCCGCCGACCCGGCCGCCCCGCCGACGGTGCTGGTGACGCACCATCCCGAGGAGGTCCCGCCCGGCTACACCCACGCCCTCCTGCTGCGCGACGGCCGGGCCGTGGCCGCCGGCCCGATCCGCGAGGTGCTGGCCGACGGCCCGATGTCGGAGGCGTTCGGCCTCGACCTGGCCGTGACCTGGTCCGACGACCGGGTCAGCGCCCGCCGCCGCTGAGCGGCCGGCCCCATCCACCCCCGGCGCCGACCGGCGAGGCGGTACCGTCGTCGCGATGACTGACGACGTGCCCCAGGGGATCGACGCGGCGGCCGTGACGGCCTGGCTGGCCGAGCGCGTCGAGGTCACCGGCCCACTGCGCTTCGAGCGCATCGCCGGCGGTCAGTCCAACCTCACCTACCGGGTCTCCGACGACACCGGCCTCCACTGGGTGCTGCGCCGTCCCCCGCTGGGCCACGTCCTGGCCACCGCCCACGACATGGGCCGGGAGAGCCGGATCATCGCCGCTCTCGCCGCCACCGACGTCCCGGTCGCCCCGCTCGTCGGCGCCAGCCTCGACGACTCGGTCAACGGGGCGCCGTTCTACGTGATGGAGTTCGTCGAGGGCCACGTCGTGCGGGGCCACGGCGAGGCCGAGAAGCTGAGCCTCGGCGCCCGGGCCCGGGCCAGCGAGCAGATCGTCGACGTGATGGCCCGGATCCACGCCGTCGACCCCGATGCCGTCGGCCTCGGCGACCTCGGACGCCGCGAGGGCTACGTCCCCCGCCAGCTCAAGCGCTGGTACGGCCAGTTCGAGAAGTCGAAGTCGCGGGAGATCCCCAACGTCGACGCCGTCCACGACGCCCTGTTGGCCGCCGTCCCCGAGCAGGGCGCGGCCGCCATCGTCCACGGCGACTACCGCCTCGACAACTGCCTCCTCACCGACGAGGGCGACGTCGCCGCCGTCCTCGACTGGGAGATCTGCACCCTCGGCGACCCCATGGCCGACCTCGGCCTCCTCGTCGTCTACTGGGGCGAGGACGGCTCCGGCTTCACCGCCCTGCCCGGCAGCGCCACCCAGGCCGACGGCTTCGCCCCGGCGTCGGCCCTCGTCACCCGGTACGCCGAGGCGTCGGGACGGGACGTCAGCCAGGTCGACTACTACGTCGCCTTCGGGTACTGGAAGCTGGCCTGCATCCTCGAGGGCGTCTACGCCCGCTACGTCGGCGGGGCGATGGGCGATGTCGACGCCAGCGTCTACGAGCTGTTCGCCAAGCAGGTCGAGATGCTGGCCGACGCCGCGGCCGCCACCGTCGAGCGGATGCAGGCGTCGGGCTGATGGCCGCGACCTACCACCAGCACCCGCACCGGCCCCTGGAGCGGCCCGTCCTGGTCGTCGCGCTCGAGGGCTGGATCGACGCCGGGATGGCCGCCAGCGCCGCCATCTCCGCCCTGCTGGCCGAGCTGGCCACCGAGACCGTCGCCTCCTTCGACGCCGACGAGCTGCTCGACCACCGGGCCCGACGGCCGGTGCTGCACCTGGTGGCGGGGGTGGCCGATGCCCTGAGCTGGCCGAGCATCGAGCTGCTGTCGGCCCGCGACGAGGACGGCCGGGACCTGCTGATCCTGGCCGGCCCCGAGCCGGACCACTCGTGGCGGGCCTTCAGCCACGCCGTGGTGTCGCTCGCGGTCGAGCTGGGGGTCGAGATGGTGGTGGGCCTCGGCGCCTACCCCGCCACCGTGCCCCACACCCGGCCGATCCGGCTGTCGATCACCGCCGGCAGCGAGG
>CAYQGF010000075.1:0-1851 GCA_964416885.1 uncultured Iamiaceae bacterium | reverse complement strand
CGGTCGTTCGTCGACCAGCACCCGGGGGCCCGGTTCACGATCCTGGTGGTCGACGGCGACCACATGCCGCCGGCGACCTGGACGCACCGCGACGTCGAGCTGGTCACCCCGTCGCAGCTCGGCCTGGGCGACGACGTCCTCCTCCCGATGGCGTCGATCTACAGCCCGTTCGAGATGGCCTGCGCCCTCAAGCCGCTCGCCCTGCGCCGCACCCTGGAGCACGCCGACGTGGCCGTCTACGTCGACGGCGACGTCGAGGTCCTGGCCCCGATGGACGAGCTGGTTGCGGCGGCCGCCGACCGCGACGTCGTCCTGGTCCCCCACGTGCTCGACCCGGTGCCCCGCGACGGCCGGCTGCCCGACGAGCCCGGGCTGCTCGGCGCCGGGATGTTCAACGGCGGGCTGCTCGCGGTGCGCCGGTCGAGCGGGCCGTTCCTCGACTGGTGGGAGGAGCGCCTCCGCCGCGACGCCCTGGGCCGGCCCGACATGATGATGCTGGCCGACCAGCGCTGGCTCGACTTCGTGCCCGTCCTGTTCGACCACCACGTGCTGCGCGACCCGACCTACGACGTCGCCTACTGGAACCTCCACGAGCGCCCGACGGCGTGGGTCGACGGCCGGCTGTGCGTGGTCGACCGGCCGGTCCGCTGCTTCCACTACTCGGGGCTCACCGACGCCCGCCCGTGGACGCTCAGCGACTTCGCCGGCGACCGGCCCCGGGCCACCCTGGCCGACCTCCCCGCCGTGGCCCGCCAGTGCCGGGGCTGGCTGGCCCGCCGCCGGTCCGTCGACGCCGATGCCGACCGGGCCCTCGGCTACCACTGGGCCCGCACCGCCCGGGGCGTCGAGGTCGACCGCCGGGCCCGGCTGCTCGTCCGGGCCGCCCTGCTGGCCGCCGAGGCCGACGCCACCGGCGCCACCCCGCCCCCGCCGCTCCCCTTCGCCCCCGACGGCGGCGAGGCCTGGGAGGCCTGGCTGAACGCCCCGGCGGCCGACGACGAGATGGTCGGCCGCTACCTGGCGATGGTGCACGCCGAGTCCGACGTCCTACGGCGCCGCTTCCCGGCCGTCCCCGGCGACGACGAGCCAGCCTTCCTGCGCTGGGTGGCGAGCCCCGAGGCCGACGTCGCCGCCATCCCCGACCCCGTCCGCCCCCTGCCCGAGGAGCTCCCGGTGACCGCCGCCTCCCCCACCCCCCGGCGCACCCCGCCCCGGCCCGCCGCCGCGGCCCAGCGGCCGGTCGAGGCCGTCGACCGGGCCCGGGCCGCCCTGTCCGCCTCGGCCGCCGGCCCGGGGGGCCGGGTCGGGAAGGTGGTCGACCGGGCGCTGGCCGGGCGCGACCGCCGTCACGACGAGGCCGCGGCCGCCCTGCTCGACGCCGTGGCCGAGCTGGCCGAGCGGCTGGCCGACCTGTCCGACCGGGTCGACCGCACCAACGACCGGGTGTTCGACGGCTCGGTGCGGGCCGACGCCACCGACGAGGCCCTGGCCGCCCTGCACGTCGAGGCCGACGCCCTGGTCGCCCGGGCCGACGGGGCCGAGGCCGCGGTCGGCGAGGTCCGCGACGGTCTCGCCGGGGCCCACGAGCAGGACCGCATCACCGGTGCCATCGTCGCCGACGCCGAGGCCCGCCTGGTCGACGACCTGGCCGAGCTGCGGCGCCGGGTCGACAAGCTCTCCGCCGAGGCGGACGACACACCCACCGACAGCACGAAGGAGAAGGCATGAAGGTCGACGGAGGTGTCGGAGGCGACTTCGGCACCATCAGGGCCGGGGCCCAGAAGGCCGAGGCCGAGGGCTTCGACGGCATCTTCGCCTCGGAGACCAACCAGGACCCGTTCCTGACCCTGC
>CAYQGF010000074.1:9315-11971 GCA_964416885.1 uncultured Iamiaceae bacterium | reverse complement strand
GTCGACGGCCCCAACCAGCACGAGGTCATCGGCCACACCGACCGCAACCTGCTCGTCGCCGAGGACCAGGTGGTGCTGAGCCAGGCGATCGAGCACCTCGACGGCCGCGACCGCGACGTCATCCGGCTCTACTTCTTCGAGGAGCTGACCCAGTCGCAGATCGCCGAGCGCTACGGCGTCAGCCAGATGCAGGTGTCCCGGTGGGTCAGCAGCATCGTCAAGCGCCTCCGCAGCCACATGACCTGACCGCCGGGGCCTCGGGGGCGGGCACCCGCTCGCTCGACCCCGCGGCTACGGCCCGGGGAGGACGACCACGACGGCGCCGTCGATCGCCCCGTCGGCGGCCCGCAGGGGATGGGCCTCGACGGTGTCGCCGGTGTCGCCCCGCGCCGCAGGGGCGGCCTCGTCGCCACCGAGCACGGCGCGGGCGGCGGCCGCCAGGTCGGTGTTCTCGCCCCGCAGGTCGAGGCGGCCCAGGGCCCGGCCCAGGGCGTCGGAGCGGGCCGTCCCCCAGCGCTCCGTCGCGCCCACGCTCCAGGCCCGCACCTTCTGGTCGACGTCGACGACCACCACCGCGCCTCGGACGGCGTCGACGACCGACTGGAGGTAGGCGGTGACCCGCTCGACGTCGGCGGAGCGCTGCTCGACCTCGGTGTCGACGGCCTCCAGCTCGTCGGCGGCCCGCTCCAGCTCGACCGTGCTCGCCTCCAGGGCCGTGGTGGCCGCCCCCAGCTCCTCGTTGACCGCCTCCAGGTGGGTGACGGTCGTCCCGAGCTCGTCGCGCACCGCGGCCAGCTCCGGGCCGAGCTCGCCGTCGAGGCCCAGGTCACGGAGGCGGGCGACCAGCCCGTCGAAGGCGGTGGGGGTGTCGGTCATCGGGCGTCGCACCCTAGCGACGGCTGTCGGTGTCGGTCACGAGCGGCGTCGATGTTCATCCGAACGGGTGAGGCGTGGCGGACGCGAGCCACGCCACGGCGAAGAGCCGGGTGCCGGGATCGAACCGGCGACATCCGCTTTACAAGAGCGGTGCTCTGCCAACTGAGCTAACCCGGCCGGGGGGGGAGATCGGCGGGCCACCGTAGCCGTCGGTCAGTCGGGGCCGTAGAGGTTGAGGCCCCCCGGGCGGAGGAAGGCGCCCAGGGTGATGCGGGCGGTGCGGGCCACCTCGACGGCCAGGCTGGTCGGGGCGCCCACGGCGACCACCGTGGCGAACCCGGCGGCCCAGGCCTTCTGGACGATCTCGAAGCCGGCCCGGCCCGAGACGTACAGCGCCAGGTCGGTGGCGGGCAGCCGTTCCTCGACCCGGAGCCGGCCGACCACCTTGTCGACGGCGTTGTGCCGACCGACGTCCTCCCGCACCAGCACCACCTCGCCGTCGGGCCGGAAGGCCGCGGCGGCGTGCACCCCGCCCGTGACCGCGAACAGCTCCTGGGCCGGCCGCACCGCGTCGGCCACGGCGACCATGACCTCGACCGGCACGGGCGCGCCACCGTCGAGGGGCCGGAGCCGGGCGAGCAGGTCGTCGACCGACGCCGCACCGCACACGCCGCACGCCGAGGTGGTCGGGGCCAGCCGGGGCGTCACCGGCCGAGCCGTGCCGCCGGTGGTCACGTCGACGACGTTGAAGGCGGCCCGCTCGTCGAGCCCGAGGCCACAGGACCGCACGCCGTCGAGCCGGGCGCCGGCGAGCAGACCCTCGGCCCAGGCGAACCCGACGGCGAGGTCGTGGTCGTCGCCCGGCGTCCGCATGGTGGTGGTGACGAGCTGACCGTCGACCCGGATCTCGAGCGGCTCCTCCACCGCGACCACGTCGGGGGCGCGTCGGGCGGTGCCGTCGTCGTGGCGGCGGACGATCAGCCGCCGGGACCGGGCGTGGGCCATCACGTCGAAGGGTACGGCCTCGGCGCCGCCGACGGGCTCGGGGCCGGGCCGACGTGGCCCCGACCTTCGCCCGGCACGACCTAGGGTCCCGACGATGACCGGCGTGCTCTGCGACCGCTGCGGCGCCCCGTGCCCACCCGACCCCGCGGGCGTGCCCTCGTGCCCGGCCCACGGCGCCCGGTGGGTCCACGTCCGGAACGCCCCGTGCGCCGGGGTCGTCATCCACGACGACGCCGACCGGATCCTGCTGGCGCGCCGGGCCCGGGAGCCGTTCCGCGGGATGTGGGAGACGCCCGGTGGGTTCGTCGAGCTGGGCGAGCACCCCGAGGACGCCGCCCGCCGGGAGGTCCGGGAGGAACTGGGCCTCGACCTCACCCTGACCGGCCTGGTCGGGCTGTACGTCGTGCGCTCCCAGCGGTCGGGCCACCTGTTGGTGACGGCCTACAGCGGCACCGTCGCCGGCGAGGTCGAGCCCGATCCGGCCGAGGTCTCGGACTGGGCCTGGTTCACCACCGACGAGCTCCCACCGGTGATGGCCGGGGACCATCGGACCCGGGTCGACGACCACCTCGCCGGTCGCACCGTCCCCCTCCCCGCCCGCTGAGGAACGCGAGCCGGCCGGGGGCCGGCCTCAGGCCGAGGCCAGCTCGTAGGCGGCCAGGCTCCGGCCCAGCTTCCGCTTGATGCGCTGGACGGCGTTGTCGACCGACTTGGCGTGCCGGCCGACGTGGTCGGCGATCTCGACGTAGGACCGGCCGGCCACGTAGAGCCGCAG
>CAYQGF010000074.1:6024-9215 GCA_964416885.1 uncultured Iamiaceae bacterium | reverse complement strand
AGGAAGTACGAGCGCGACCGGGAGCGGGCGAAGCGCCGGTACCGGGTGAGGAGCACGTCGAGGGCGGCGGCGTCACCCGCCTGGAACATCCGGGCCAGCTCGGCGTCGGGACGGGTGGCGAGGGCGGGGTGGGCGGTCATCGTGGTTCCTTGTGGTGGTACGGCGGTGCGGCAGATACCGATTCGACTAGTTCTTTCGAACTAGCACGAGTAGTGCCACAGACCGACAGACGTGTCAACCATCACGTCTCCTCGTCACCATCGACACCCCGCTGGCCAGGGGCGATGTCCGGCCACCTCCCGAGCGCTGCTTCGGCCCGGCACCCCCAGAGGGGGACGCGCGTTCGTGGTCCGAGGTGGTCGGACGACGCGGTCCGGCCGGACGGGTCAGGCCGAGCGGCCCCGGGCCACCTCGAAGCAGGCCAGGGTGGCCACCGCCGCGGTGTCGAGGCCGTCGGGCGGCCCGACCTGGGGGACGGCCACGACCCGGTCGCAGCGCTGGCGCACCAACCGCGACAGGCCCCGGACCTCGGCCCCCAGCACCAGGGCGAGGGGGACGTCGACCGCGTCGAGCCCCCACAGCGGACGTTCGGCGTCGATGTCGACCCCGAGCACCCACGTGCCCTGGTCCCGCAGCCGGCCGAGCGCCGCCGGCAGCCCCGCGACCACGGTCATCGGCAGGTGCTCGATGGCCCCGGCCGCGGCGCGGGCCGCCGTCGGGGTGACGTGGACGGCCCGGTGGCGGGGCAGGACCACCCCCGTGACCCCGGCGGCCACCGCGGCCCGCAGGACCAGCCCGAGCTCGGACGGGTCGGTGACCCCGTCCAGGGCGAGCAGGAACGGGGGCCCGTCGGGGGCCACGTCGGAGCGCACCGCCCCCGAGGCCAGGGCGTCGATGTCGACCGGCTCGATCGCCGGCGCCCGGGCGATCACGCCCTGCGGCGAGTCGGTGCGGGCCAGGGCGTCGAGCTTGCCCCGGCTGACCCGCTGCACCGGCACCCGGGTGTCGTCGGCCAGGGCCAGGATCTCCTCGACGATCCCGGTCACCTCGACCTCGGCCCCGAGCAGGACCTCTCGGGGGCGGCGACGACCGGCGATCAACAGCTCCCGGACGGCGCGCAGCCCCTCGACCTGGTCGCCGCCGAGCCCCCGACGGCCGCCACCGCCCTCGTCCGGGACCGGGGGCCGGGGCCGGCGACCCGGCCCGGGACGGGCCCCGCCGCCACCGCCCGGACGGGGCTGGCCCCGCCGGCCCGACCCCCCACCGCCGCGTGCACCGCCCCGCGGGCCGCTGCCGCCCCGTCGAGGTCCACGCCCCGTCACGGGCGGGTCACCACGGCGACGGCGAAGGCGGCGACGCCCTCGCCCCGGCCCAGGGCCCCGATGCCCTCGCTCCGGCGACCGGTGACGGTGACCGGCGCGCCGACGGCCTCGGACAGGGTGTCCGCCATCTCCCGGCGGACCGGCGCCAGCTTGGGCGCGTCGAGCACGACCGAGCAGTCGACGTTGCCCGGCTCCCAGCCCTCGGCCCGGACCCGGTGGGCGACCTCGGCCAGGATCGCCACGCTGTCGGCCCCCTTCCACCGGGGGTCCGTGTCGGGGAAGTGCTGGCCGATGTCCCCGAGCCCGGCCGCGCCGAGGAGGGCATCGGCGCAGGCGTGGGCCACGGCGTCGGCGTCGCTGTGGCCGGCCAGGCCCGGGACCTCGGGGAAGGTCACACCGCCCAGGCGCAGCCGCCGTTCGGGGTCGTCGCTCCAGGCGTGGAGGTCGACCCCCAGCCCCACCCGCACCTGCATCAGCCGACCTCCACCAGCCGTCGGGCCACCACGTCGAGGTCCGACGGGTGGGTGAGCTTGACGTTGCCGGTGTCGCCCTCGACCACGACGACGGTCCCCCCGCCCATCTCGACCAGGGTGGCGTCGTCGCTGGCGTCGGCCCCGGTGGCGTGGGCGGCGCGGAGGGCGGGGGCCGAGAAGGCCTGCGGCGTCTGGACCGCGACCAGCGCCTCGCGGTCGACGGCGCCGCCGGCCCGCCAGCGGAGGCTGTCGACCACCGGGATGCCCGGCACGGCGGCGTCGGCCCCGCCGCGCACGGCGGTGACCACGGCCCGGAAGAGCTCGGCGCCGGCGGCCGGGCGGGCGGCATCGTGGACGACCACCACGTCGGCGTCGGCGGGGACCGCGGCGAGCCCGGCCCGCACCGACGCCGACCGGGTGGCGCCCCCGGCGACCACCACGTCGGCCCCGGGCAGGTCGCGACCGACATCGGCCGCCGGGACGACGGCGACGAGGCCGTCGCTGACGGTGCGGGCGGCGGCGACGCTCCAGTCGATCACCCGGCGCCCGGCGACCTCGACGTACTGCTTGGCGCCGCCGAAGCGGGACCCGCCGCCGCCGGCCACGACGATCGTCCACACCGGTCGATCGGGGGCGGGGGCCGGGTCCACGACGCCGCAACCTATCGACCCGCCACCGGTGGGGCCGGCGTCCCCCCGCCGACGGGACGTGACATGTGACCGGACCGTTACGATGCGTCCGTGCCCGAGACCTCCCTCCTCCGCGACGTCCCCCTGCTGGCCGACCTCACCGACGACGAGATGGCGGCCGTCGAGGCCACGACCACCACCCACGACCTGCTGCGGGGCGACCTCCTCTTCGCCGAGGACGACGAGTCCGACGCCCTCCACGTCGTGGTGAGCGGGCGCATCGCCGTGTCCAAGCGCTCGGTCGACGGCCGTGAGTCGATGGTGGCGCTGATGGAGCGGGGCGACCTGGTCGGCGAGATGGCGCTGTTCGACGGTCAGGGCCGGTCGGCCGAGGCCCGGGCCCTCGAGGCGTCGCAGGTCCTCACCATCCCCTACGCCCCGCTCAAGGCCATCTTCGAGAACCGGCCGGCCCTGCTGTGGAACGTGGTGCAGCTCCTGGCCCTGCGGCTCCGCACCACCAACGTGGCCCTGGCCGACTCGGTGTTCCTCGACGTGACCGGGCGCACCGCCAAGCGGCTGCTGGAACTGGCCGGCGACGAGGAGGAGTTCGTCCTCCCGATCACCCAGGAGGAGCTGGCCGGCATGGTCGGGGCCTCGCGCGAGCGGGTGAACAAGGCCATCGCCAGCTTCGTCCGGCTGGGCTGGATCGACCAGCGGGAGCGCCGCTACCACATCCTCAACCGGGTCGAGCTCACCAAGCGCGCCCG
>CAYQGF010000074.1:0-5924 GCA_964416885.1 uncultured Iamiaceae bacterium | reverse complement strand
TGGACGAAGCCGTGGTCGGCGCCCTCGTAGCGCACCACCTCGGCCCCGGTGGCCGCCAGGTCGTCGGCATCGGCGGCCGGGACCCACGGGTCCGAGGTCCCGACGATCATCAGGATCGGCGCCGGGTCGCCCTCGGCCAGGACGGCGAGGGGCTCGGCCACCGTCGCCGTCGACCAGTGCTCGGGCAGCCGCACCATCCCGTAGAACGACACGGCCCGGTCGAAGCGGGGGTTGGCCGCCCCCTTCAGGGCGAACATCCCACCCATGCAGAAGCCGAGGATCGCCACCGGCTCGACGCCGAGCAGGTCGGCCGCGGCGGCCGCGTCGCCCTGGATACGGGCGTCGTCGAGGGTGCCGACGGCGGCCAGGCGCGCCTCGATGGTCGAGCTCGGGTCGTCGGCCCAGGGCTCGAAGCACGCCACCGACCAGCCGTGATCGGCGGCGAGGCGGTCACACAGGTCGGCGAACAGCGGGCGCAGGCCGCCGATGTCCGGCACGATCACCAGCCCGCGGCTCGCGCCCGCGGCACGGGCGACGTGGACGGCGGTCCCGGACGGAAGGGTCGTGGCGTTCGAGTCGGTCACCCCGCCAGCATGCCCCCGTTCTGACCGACCAGAGCGCCACGAACAGCCTTCTCACCGCTCAGAACCGCTCCCGGCCGACCACGCCACGGTTCTGACCGGCCAGAGCGCCAGGAACAGGCTCCTCCTCGGTCAGAACGGGGCCGGGCCTCGTGTGCCGGACCTAGGGTGACGGCATGGCCCGGACCGACGACGTGCGTGATGCCGGCGCCCGAGCCGTGGCGTCGTTGCACCAGTCGATCACCGAGCGGCTGGCCCAACTGATCCGCTCCGACGAGGAGTGGGCGGCCCAGGCCGTCGACGTCGGTCTGGTCGACCGCGACTGGCTGGCCGACCCCCGGGGCAACCCGGCCCGCATCGCCCCGCCCACCGAGGTGCTCGAACGGTTCCTGGAGCGCACCGCCGAGCAGCGGCCGTCGGTCCTCGCCAACCTGGGCCTCAGCACCCTCCAGGCCATGTCGTTGTCCCGCACCGAGGTCGCCCCCGGAGAGCCCGCCATCCCGACCCCGGTCACGGTCGTCTTCACCGACCTGGAGGGCTTCACCGCCTTCACCGCGGCCGAGGGCGACGACGCCGCCGCCCACCTCGTGGCCGAGCACAACCGGCGGTTCGGGCCGATCGTGCGCAGCCGCGGCGGGCGGGTGGTCAAGCGGCTGGGCGACGGCCTGATGCTCAGCTTCCCGGCCCCGGAGGCCGCGACGCTGGCCGCGGTCGAGCTGGTCGGCGAGGACGACGGGCCGTTGCGGGTCCGCGCCGGGCTCCACGTCGGCGAGGCGGTCGTGGCCCACGACGACGTGGTCGGCAACGTGGTGAACATCGCGGCCCGCCTCACCGAGCAGGCCAAGGGCGCCACGGTCCTGGCCTCGGTCGCGGTCCGCGAAGAGGTCGGCCCTCTGCGGGGCGTCACCTTCGGCCGTGCCCGTCGCTACCGGCTGAAGGGCCTGGACCCGGTGAGCGCCTGCCTCGTCACGGCCGCGCCCTGAGGCGGACGTGCAGTTCAGCCCCGAGCTGCGCCCGCGGGTGGCCGACGGGACGATCACCCTCTCCTACCGGCTCTGGTCCCGGCCCAAGGTGAAGGTCGGCGGGACCTACCGCACCGCCGGCGTGCGGATCGAGGTCGACGACATCGACCTGGTGCCATTCGGCTCGGTCACCGACGAGGAGCTGGTCGCCACCGGCGAGCCCGACCGGGAGGTCCTGCGCGACCGCACTGCGCACGCCGGCCCCGTCACCGACGACACCCTCGTCTACCGGATCGAGTTCCACGTCGTCGGCCCGGCTGACGACTGAAGCTGCTCGTCGTAGGCCGCGGCCACCTCCTTCGAGACGCCCATGCGCCATGCGTCGAGGAGGAGCGGGCGCCGCTCGTCCCCGTCGCTGGTGGTGGCGATCGCTCGGGCATCGTCGAGGGTCGCCATCGACGATGATGATCGCCCTCGGCGGGCATGCTTGCCACCGATGACCACCCTCGACGTCGACGGTGTCGCCCTGGGCATCGAGTCCTTCGGGGCCGACGACGCACCCCTCGTCCTCCTCGCCGGGGCACCGACGATGCTCTCGTGGCCCGACGCGCTCTGCGAGCAACTCACCGCCAGCGGACGGCGGGTGGTGCGCTACGACCTGCGCGACAGCGGCCGGTCGACCACCGAGGACCCGGAGGCCCTGAGCTACACCCTGCGCGACCTCGCGGCCGACGCCGCCGCCCTCGTCGACGCGCTCGATGGTCGTCCCGCCCACCTCGCAGGGATCGGCGTGAGCGGGATGGTCGCCCAGGTGGCCGTGCTCGACCACCCGACGGCGTTCTCGGCCCTCACCCTGGTCGGCACCCGCGCCGTCGCCCCCGGTCCGCCCGACCCGGACCTCCCGGACCACGACGAGGCGGTCATGACCGACCTGTTCTCCCGCCCGATGCCCGACTGGGCCGATCGCGACGCGGTGGCCGACTTCGCCGGGGCCCGGGCCGAGGTCCTGGGCGACGACCCCGACGCGGCCCGCGCCACGGCGGCGCGCATCTGGGACCGCACGCCCGACACCACCCCGCCGGTCCAGATGGCCAACCAGCTCGGCATGGTGTTCTCCCGTCTCGACTGCCGGCCCCGCTGGCGCGAGCGGCTGCCCGAGATCGAGGTCCCCACCCTCGTCGTCCACGGCCGTCACGACCGCTTCTTCCCCGTCGGCAACGGCGAGGCCATCGCGGCGGAGGTCCGCGGGGCGCGCCTGCTCGTCCTGGAGGAGGCCGCCACTGCGCTCCCCACGGCCGCGGCGAGCGAGGTCGCCGAGGCCATGCTCGGGCTGAGGTAGGGGCTGTCGGCCTACTGGTACCGGTCGAGGATGCTGGCCTCGGCCAGGCGGCTCAGGCCGTCCTTGACGGCCCGGGCGCGGAGCTTGCCGACCCCGGCCACGTCGTCGAGCTCGTCGATGGTGGCCCGGAGGACCTTCTGGAGGTCGCCGAAGCGCTCGACGATCGACTCGACCACCGCCTCCGGCAACCGGGGGATGCGCGACAGCAGCCGGTAGCCCCGGGGCGACAGCGACTCGTCGAGGTCGGGTGGGCCGTCGCTGATGTGGACGGCAGAGGCGACTCGGCGCAGGTCGACCAGGTCGTCGTCGGAGAGGTCCGACAGCGCCCCCAGGGCCTCGGCCAGGTGCCACGAGTCCTCCTCGTGGAAGTAGTCCCGCACGACCAGGCGCCGGTCGTCGCCGATGCCGCCCATCAGCTCCTCGAGCTGGAGGCGCACCAGCCGACCGTCGTCGCCCAGCTCGATGATGTAGCCCTCGATCTCCGAGGCGATGCGGGCCACCATCTCACTGCGCTGGAGCACCGTGACGACGTCGCGCAGGGTGACCAGGTCCTCGACCTCCAGCGCCGACAGGGCGACCGACACCTCGTCGAGCCGGTCCTTGTAGCGCTCGAGGGTCTGGACCGCCTGGTTGGCCCGGGCGATGACGCGGGGCACGGGGTCGATCTGGTGCTTCTCGTGGCCGACGTAGACGCTGATGACGTTCATCCGCTGCGACACCGAGATCACCGGGACGTTGATCGAGCGGGCCACCCGCTCGGCGGTGCGGTGCCGCGTGCCGGTCTCGGTGGTGGGCACGTTGGGGTTGGGCACCAGGTGGACGTTGGCCCGGGCGATGCGGCTGGCGTTGGGGGCCAGGACGATGGCGCCGTCCATCTTCGACAGCTCCGAGAGGCGCTGGGGGCTGTAGGCGGCGTCGAGCAGGAACCCGCCCGAGCAGATGTTGAGCACCGGGGGACCGTCGCCGACGACGATCAGGGCGCCCATCCCGGCCTGCAGGATGCGGTCGAGGCCGTCGCGCAACGGCGTGCCGGGCGACAGGAGCGCGAGCGCCCGCAGCATCGCCTCACGGTCGGCGCTGGCCACGGTCATGTCCGGAGTGTAGAGGCCACCCCCGAACTCGTCCCCCGAGCGGGGCGGAGCGGGTGCAGACTGGCTCGATGCCGACGCTGCCCCTCGCCGACCGGGTCGCCCTGGTGTCGGGCGCCAACCACGGCATCGGCGCGGCCACGGCCGCGGCCCTCGCCACCCTCGGTGCCGACGTGGCCGCCACCTACCTCGCCTACAGCCCGTCCGACGACGACCCGGGCCGGCCCGACGCCTATCGGATCGCCCGCGAGCAGGGGCCGGAGGCGACGGTGGCTGCGGTCGAGGCCCACGGCCGGCGGTGCCTGGCCCTGGCGGGCGACCTGTCCGACCCGGAGGTCCCGGCCCGGCTGTTCGATGCCGCCGAGGCCGCGCTGGGGCCGGTGTCGATCCTGGTCAACAACGCCAGCGGGTGGCGGAAGGACTCGATCATCGCCGGCGCCCACGACGCGGTGGGCCGCACCACCGATCGGGTCACCGCCGCCAGCGTCGACGCCCAGATGCTGGTCGACGCCCGGGGCGGGGCGTTGATGATGGCCGAGCTGGCGGCCCGGGTCGCGGCCCGGCGGCCGGAGGAACGGTGGGGCCGGATCGTCAGCCTGACCTCCGGCGGCCCCAACGGCTTCCCGGGCGAGGCGTCCTACGGCGCGGCCAAGGCGGCGTTGGAGAACTACACGATGACGGCCGCCAGCGAGCTGGCCGACCTCGGCATCACCGCCAACATCGTCTACCCGCCGGTGACCGACACCGGCTGGGTGACCGACGCGGTGCGGGACTTCGTGGCCGAGAGCCCCGAGCACGTGCACGTCGCCGCCCCCGAGGAGGTGGCCGAGGTGATCGCCTGGCTGTGCACCGACGCCGCCCGCCTGGTCACCGGCACCCTGGTCCGCCTCCGCTGACCCGGCCGGGCGGGAGGTGTCGCGAGGTGGTGTCTGACACCACGTGCGCGTCTAGGTCAGGCCGACGGCGGCGATGGCCTCGGCCAGGGAGCGGACCCGGAGGGCGGCGATGCCGGCCGGCAGGTCGGGGGCGGAGGCCGGGACCACGGCCCGGGTGAAGCCCAGCCGGGCCGCCTCGGCCAACCGACGCTCGACGCTGGCCACGCTGCGGACCTCGCCCCCGAGCCCGATCTCACCACAGGCCACCAGGTCGGACGGGACCGGCCGGCCCGACGCGGCCGAGGTGATGGCCAGGGCCAGGCCCAGGTCGGCCGCGGGCTCGGTGACCCGGACGCCCCCGGCCGCCAGGGCGTAGACGTCGGCCTTGCCCAGGTCGAGCCCGGCCCGCTTGACCAGGACGGCGAGCAGCATCGACACCCGCCCCCGGTCGAGCCCGGTGCTCGACCGGCGGGGCTCGGCCAGGCTGGAGCCCGCCACCAGGGCCTGGACCTCGACCAACAGGGGCCGGTGGCCCTCGATCGTCGGGACGACCGTGGAGCCGGGCACCCCCGGCAGGCGATCGGCCAGGAACAGCCCCGACGGGTCCGGCACGCCCGTCAGCCCGACCTCGCCCAACTGGAACAGGCCCAGCTCGCTGGTGCTGCCGAAGCGGTGCTTGACCGCCCGGAGCAGACGGAGGGCGTGGTGCCGATCGCCGTCCAGCTCCAGCACGGTGTCGACCACGTGCTCGAGGACCCGGGGACCGGCGAGGGCGCCCTCCTTGGTGACGTGGCCGATGATGACGGTGGCGAGGCTGCGGGCCTTGGCCTCCCGCACGAGCTGCTGGGCGACGTCGCGGACCTGGGCCACGCTGCCGGGGGCCGACGACACCGCCGGGTCGGCGACGCTCTGGGCCGAGTCGACCACCAGGACGTCGGGCCGCACCTCGTCGACGCTGGCCAGGATGCGGGGGACCAGGCTCTCGCCCACCAACCACAGCCGGTCGTGCACCGCGCCCAGACGGCGGGCCCGGTCGCGCACCTGGGCCGGGCTCTCCTCGGCGCAGGCGTACAGGACGG
>CAYQGF010000073.1:0-12049 GCA_964416885.1 uncultured Iamiaceae bacterium | reverse complement strand
CACCATCACCCTGACGTTCCTGGCCCACGGCTACACGGTGAAGTACTGGCCGATCGACTACTTCGAGCGGGCCGGCTCCTCGAAGTTCCACTGGTGGACCGACACCCGGCGCTACCTGCTCCAGGTCATCCGGATGACCCTCTCGTTCAACCCGCTGCGGGTCTTCCTGCCCCTCGGCTTCGTGCTGCTGGCGGTCGGCGGCACCAAGCTCGTCTACGACGTCACGGTCAACGACTTCAAGGTCGCCATCAACACCCTGCTGATCCTGTTCGCGTCCTTCCAGGTGTTCATGATCGGCATGCTGGCGGACCTGGTCGGCCGGTCCACCCGCGCCGTCGACGAGGTCCAGCCCGCCGCCGCCTTCACCCGCGACCGACGACCGGCCGCCCGCTAGTCCTCTGGCGACGAAGGTTCGCGCGAGTGGGTTAGGCGGCTCGGGTCGCGGGTCGTCCCCATCTACGGCTCTTCTCGGCTCGGACTCGTGCTCGTTCTCGTCGTTGGGCGGCGAGGAGCTCGGGCGCCCGGGCGTCGGCGTTGCCAGTGCAGGTGGGCGTGGAGGCGGCGGGTCAGCACGATGTGGTTGGGGTGGTTCGAGTTGTTCAGGACGAACTCTCGCAGGGGCCCGAAGTGGGGCTCGATCGGGTTGACCCATGAGCTGAAGGTCGGGGATGAAGCACAGCTCGACTCCGGCCGGTCGGCCGTCGCCGATCGAGCACCAGCCGTGGAACTGCCGGACACCGTGGAGGCGGTGGTAGTTCGCCGGCTGACGTTGGGGCTGGCCGGTCCGGGCCCACGCGGATCCGCCTGTCGGTCGGATGACCAGGGACCCGAACTCGTCGAAGGCGAAGCACCGGTCCGAGTGCTGGTCAAAGACCTCCTCGATGCGGTCGAGCTTCGCGTCGCGGTCGGGGTCGTTGGACTCCTTCCCTCTCGCATCCCGTCCTGCTCGAGGATTCTCTCTAAATGGCTGCCGGGGCCCATCTGACTGAGTGGTCCCCTGGGCGGGTCCTCGCCGAGCAGCTTCCGCAACGATTCGTCGATCGCGATATCGCCGCACGTCGAGAAAAGGTACGTTCACGGTGCAGTCGACATCCCGTACACGGGAGACAACTTGCGTGAAGCCACGCGAGAAGCGAGGGGCCCGCGCACGCCCGGCAAGTCGCCATGGCGTAGAAGCGGGCCGAGCATCTGTGGCGGGGTTGACTGTTTCAGCGTGTCGGCGGATCGACTCTCGCTGATGCGGCGGCTGGTGTCTGCTTCGTCCTGCGCTCATCGTGGTTTCGACAAGAGGGGAATCGAAAGAATGACGACTTCCACCCGCCCGCGTCGCAGGGCTCTCGGCAAGAGCCTGGCAAGCGCTGGCCTCGCCACCGGGTTCGCCCTGGCGAGCACCGTTGGCAACACAGCGTACGCGCACACCCGCGACAGCGACTACGTCAGGGTGGTCGCCCTGCCGGCGTCGGTCGGTTGCGTCAACCTCCGTGCGGAGCTGAAGCACAACGGCAACGCCGTCCGCGTGTGGGGCAAGGTGCGCTCCTACAAGGGTGCTCCGAACACCAGCGGCGGCTACAGCTGCTCAACCGGGGGACAGCACTTGAAGCTCCGGCTCAAGCAACAGCTCATCCGGCAAGCCTCGTCGGGTGGGTCATACTCCGTTTGTGTCTCGACGATCGGCGACGGTCGCGGCGCCGCCGGCTACGCCCACTCCGAGGGCACGGCCTGGGAGATGGGGCGCTACATGAGCTACCAGGGCCAGGAGTACTTCACCTACCCGTGCGGGAAGGGCAACTACCGCGCCAAGTCCTTTGGCCACGCGTACAACGGCGGCTGGAACGGTGGCGATGTCGACTCGCCCGGCCACAGCTTCCCCCTCAAGTAGCCACCGAAGGACACGAGACAATGGCAAAGAAGATGACGTCCAAGAAGACCTGGCGGAAGGTGGCGGCCCTGGCTGCACTCCCCACGCTGTTCATCATCGGCAACGCTGCGGTCAGCGCTCAGAGCGACGGCGCCGAGCCCAGCATCGACCCGGCGGACAACCCTGATCCCCCGGCGTGGGAGGCCGCGCTGATCGAGCGGGGCGTGCCCGCCGACGACCGGGAGGCCCCCAGGTGGGCTCCTGTCTCGTTGGCCGATGGCACGTTCGCGTCGGACGGCAAGGGCAACTTCGCGCTGGTCGACATCAACCTCGGCATCGAGCGGGTGGGCGTGAGGGCCATCGCTGCTGACGCCGGGCTCGATCCGAGTGCCTTCGACCAGCCAGCCATCGACGTCGACCAGGACGTCACCGACGGCGAGCAGGTGGTGGACCCGCCCGACGAGGAAGGGGCCCCGGTCGAGGGAGAGGCGATCGAGGTCGGGGAGGAGGGCAGCGAGGGCGAGCCACAGGACGCGTTCAGCATCGCCGACCAGCTCGATGCCTTCGCCGCCGTCGGTGCTGTCCGCTATGTGGCCCCCGGTGATCCTGACCTCATGGCTTGGTGTGCGGTCTCGACGATTGCTGACCGGTCGTGCGCCTTCGGTATCTCGGTGTCCCGCGCGAATGCGCTCGCGACCGAGGAGTGATCTGATCGTCGGCGTCGCGGCGCTGGCGTTGGGCCTGATGTCGCTCGCATGCGGCCAGGATCACGCCAGAGCCACGACGCGGACCCTCGCCTTTGGCGGCGAGGAAGTCGACCAGGGCTACATCGACGGACTGTGGGCTCACGACGACGGGCTGGACTGCGAGGTCGACGCCGCTCGTACCCGGATCGAATGGGGCGAGCCGTTGGGCCCCTACGACACCTCTGAGAGCGCCGCCCGCTCCGGCATCGAGCGAGCCAGGGAGTACGACCCCGAGCTCCCGGGCGACTCGTTCGACGTCGCCCTCGCCGCAGACGGACAGACTGGCTACGCGCGACTGAGCGACGGTGACGAGCTTGCGGTGGTCCTGCCGATCCGCGAGACCGACGGCCAGTTCTTCTCGCTGGGCTACATCACGTGCCCCCCCGAGCAATGACCGCCGAGCCCGGATCCCATCCCGAGATCATCGTGACCTGGGCGACAGGCTCGAGTGTGGCCCAGGTCGAACGGATCCCGGCACGGGGCTCCCGAATCGCTGACGACGAGCGGCCCCTGGAAGTCCGGCTCGTCCACGACCCGTCGTCTGGTCGGTGGGACCTTCACTCGACCTCTGGGGACCTGGTGCCGCTCCCGCCCTTCGACGAGTCACCGGACAGGTTCGAGTCCGTCCTGCAGATCCCAGGCGTGGACGTCCGGTGGTCCTGGACCTACACCGACGGGCCCTGTGGTCCGATGACCTGTACCTACACCGTCGAGAGCGGTCGCCCCACCCACGTCTCGATCCAGGACGGATCCGAACCCGAGGGTGATGTCGACGTCTCGATCTCCTTCCCGTACCACCGGGGCCTTCAGGTACGACAAGGCGCCATCGGCCTGTTCGACGTCATCGCGCCACCCGGCACCATCGACGGCGACATCGACGTCGCCATGGTCCTCGCGGGCCTCATCACTCCCAAGTGGACTTCGGCCTCCCCACTCACGGCGACCGACCTGGAGCATCTCGTTCAGTTGAACGCAGCTCTCGGAGGTCGCCGCTTGCAGGGCCCCGACATCCCCACGCCCTGAGCCAGCCATGGTCCACGACAGACCGAGCCGCCTGAACATGAACCCAGACCTGTGGTCGGTCCTGAACGACGCCGTGAGCGACGCACCCGATCGACCGGGCGCAGCCACCGGCTGGTCGATCCATGCGACCGGCCCTCGAGGCTCGCTGAGCGAGGCCGGCGGTGTCGACGGTCTCGGCGACCCCGTCGAGACCGGATCGATGTTCCACGTCTACTGCGCGATCAAGCCCCTGCTCGCCATCGCGGTCGCCCACCTGGTCGACCAACGAGAACTCTCGTTGAACGACCGGATCGGCGACCTCCTCGGCCCGCCCGGCTCGCTGTCTCCCGAACTCTCATCGACAACGGTGTGGGACCTCCTGACACATCACTCCGGGATCAACGAACCGTCAGCGACAGCGTCCGCCATCCTCCCACCGGACCAGCGAGCACACATCGCCCTCAACCACCCCCCAGCCGAACTGGACCTGAACGAGTCCGCCTACACCGAAGCAGCCGCATGGATCGTCCTGGGGCTCTGCATCGAGGAGCTGGTCGACCACGACCTCGTCGCATGGACCGAGACCAGGATCCTCGAACCCCTCGGGCTGCAGCACGACTTCGACCTCGAATCTGACAACACCGACGCCCTACGAGTGAACGTGACCTTCACTCGGGGCCGCCGCATGCCTCTCCTCATCGAGCTCACCGAAGCGCTCAGCTGGAGAGGCAACCCGGGCTACGGCGGCCGCGCCACGACCCGCGGCATCGCCGGCCTCCTCGACGAACTGATGAAGGCACAAGCGGGTGGCGGGAGACTGTTGTCCGAAGCAGCAGCCCGCCAGGTCCTCACCCTCGCTCCTCGTCGGTTCGACCGGACCCTCGGCAAGGAATGCCGCTTCGGGGGCGGGGTGATGGCCGACCTCGGAGACCACACCTTCGGCGACGCGCCCGGCCCGCGCTCGTTCGGCCACGGCGGCCTCATCGGCATGACCTCAGCCTGGTGCGACCCCGACACCGGCGTGGTCGCCTGTTGCCACCTCAACGGCCTCTGCCACCCGTCCCGATCCCTCGCAACGATGCGCCCCCGACTGGTCGATCAGATGAGCGCAGCTGCGCAGGTCTGACTCGGCAGCCGGTCTCACATCGTTGGCGACCCACCTATTGGCGGAACCAAAGGGCTCAGCCAGCACGCGGCCTTGGTGGCGGCACGACGATCAGGCGTCGATCATCAGCGGAGGAAAGCTGCGTCGTGTGACGGGTGCGGCCAGTGGTGCCCCTCGTTGCAGCAGTCGGTCATCGTGAGCACCCATCGACGGAGCGCCACTTGCAGCAATGCCGCCGTAGGGATCTCGGCGGGCCTGGCGACTCGCTCGAGCAGGTCGCTGAGATGATTCACCCGCCGCGGGTGGCCCGGTGACGTCCGGTGTCGAGATGCCACGCGAGGGCCTCCGTGAGGGCGTCCCACACGGTGAGGTCGGGCCGGAAGCCCCGGCGGAGGTGGTCAACGGCGTCGACGAGGTCGAGAAGCCAGGTCGCACCCGCGGCCAGGTCCTCGATCGCGGGGTCGGGGTTCGGTGAGCGAGTGGGCGGTCACGGCGAGGGCTCCATCGTGGTGGGCTCGACGCTGGTGATGAGGGTGTCGAGGTGGGTGAGCGGGTCGGTCTCGACGTTCGTGGACAGACCGCTAGCTGCCGAGCACCTCGGGCGGGGGCGCCTGGCTGCGGCGGACGAACGGCGCCGAGAGGGCCGCACCGCCCCCCTCGACGATGATGAACAGCACCCGGGCCGCCACCGCGACGGTGGCGCCCAGGCCCGGCGGCAGGCCGGCGGCGGCCACGAACACCGCCTCCCGGACGCCGGCCCCGGCGGGGACGAACACGGCCAGGAAGCCGGCGATCCAACTGAGGGTGGCGGCGAAGGCGACGCGGGCCACCGAGACGTCCCCGGGGGCGACGGCCTGGGCGACCGCGACGGTGCCGGCCGCGTTCAGCAGCCAGGTCGGCACGTAGCGGAGCACCGTGACGACGGTGTCGCGCCACGGGGGGACGTCGATGGCGAGGGGCTGCTTGGTGACCCGCCGGCCCAGGTCGAGCACGGGGGCCAGGACCTTCGGGTGCAGCGCAGCCAGCCCGACGGGCAGGAGCAGCAGGAGCAGCGCGGCCGCGCCGGGGCCGTCGTCGCCGAGGGCGAACGGCAACAGCCCGACGGCCACGAGCATGGCGGCCAGGTAGAGGGTGACGAGCGAGAGGGCGACGCTGGCGTAGGCCCGGGGCCCCGGGACGCCGCCCCGGCGGGCCAGCTCGCCCCGTCCCAGGACGGTCCACACCCCGCCGGGCAGGTACTTGCCCAGGTCGCCCACGAAGCACCAGGCCACGGTGCGGGCCCGGTCGACCCGCACGCCGAGGATGGCGAAGACGTCGGCCCAGCACCAGCCGATGCTGGTCATCCCGAGGGCGCAGAGGACGAGGCCGGCCCCGACCCACCCGGGCGAGGCCTCCCGCAGGGCCTCGCTGACCCGGTCCCACTCCGAGGCCAGCTCCTTGACGACGAAGGCCCCGGCCAGCCCGCCGACCAGCACGCCGACGATGGTGCTCAGCCGGGCGACGAGCTTCCTGCGATGCCCGGTCTCCACGTTCTCGACGTGGGCGACGTGGTGGCCCTCACCGACCTCCGGCACGTCCGAGGGGCCCACCCGTCCTGGCAATCGTCCGGCGCCGGGGTCAGATTCCATCCGTGCCGCAGTCAAGCACCCGGACCTCCCGCGCCCCCAGCGCGGATGGAGTCCGACCCCACGTGACACCCGGACAGGACCCAGCCCATAGGCCCGGCCATGGCCCCGGCACGACGGATCTCAGCCGGTCATGCAGGAGGAGCCAGGGGAAGCGGCGCGCACAGCCCTTCGACCTCGGCGACCTGGATGCGGTCGCGGTTGGCGTAGGTGATCTCGTTGGTCGGGTCGACCTGGACCTTGTACTCCCGGAAGCTGGTCTCCAGGGCGTCGTAGGCGAGCAGGCGGCCCCGCAGCGGGTCGCCCAGGCCGAGCAGCAGCTTGATCGTCTCGATGGCCTGGAGGCAGCCGACGATGCCGGGCAGCACGCCCAGCACACCGGCCTCGGCGCACGAGGGGGCCATGTCGGCGGGCGGCGGCTCGGGGACCATGTCGCGGTAGGTCGGCCCGGCGAGCGGGTCGAAGACCGTGACCATCCCCTCGAAGCGGAAGATCGAGCCGTGGACCACGGGGATGCCCAGCTTCACCGAGGCGTCGTTCACCAGGTAGCGGGTCGGGAAGTTGTCGGTGCCGTCGAGGATGACGTCCCAGCCGGTGCCGTCGGGGCCGCCGAGCACCTGGAGCACGTTGTCGGCGCCGAGGCGCTGGTCGTAGGTGACCACGTCGACATCGGGGTTGAGGAGGGTGAGGGTCTTCTTGGCCGAGTCGACCTTGCGGTCGCCGATGCGCTCGATGTTGTGGAGCACCTGGCGCTGGAGGTTCGAGTCGTCGACGACGTCCATGTCGATGATGCCGATGGTGCCGACGCCGGCCGCGGCCAGGTAGAGCGCCGCGGGCGAGCCCAGGCCCCCGGCGCCGAGGAGCAGGACCTTGCTCTCGAGCAGCTTCTGCTGGCCCTCGTCGCCGACCTCGGGCATGAGGAGGTGCCGCTTGTAGCGGTTGCGCTGCTCGGGCGTCAGGGTCTGCGGGGTGCGCCACTCCCGCCCCTCGTCCTTCCACTGGTTGAACCCGCCGATGACCGAGACGGCGCTGGTGTAGCCCAGCTCCTGGAGGCTCTTGACCGCCAGCGCGGAGCGGACGCCACCGGCGCAGTGGACGATCAGCGGCGTGTCCTTGTCCGGGATGCGACCCTCGATGGACGTCTCCAGCGTGCCCCGGGGGATGAACACCGCGCCCGGGATGGCGCCCTGCTCGAACTCGTCGGCCTCCCGCACGTCGAGCACGACGGCACCGGGCTGGTGGCGCATCTCGTCGGCCTCGGCGGTGGTGACCTCGCGGATCTGGTCCTTGGCCTGGGCCAGGACCTCACGGAAGCTCGGCATGTCGATCCCCTTCGTCGGGTGCGTTCGCGGCAGCGTCGTTCTCGGGCGTAAAACCCTACCGAACCGCTCAACAATCGACCCAGGCGACGGATTCCCGCCGCCCCTGTGCATGGCGGCAACCGACCTCGTCACCGAACGCTACGCCCACCCGCCCCTCGCCGGTCGAGCGTGGGAGCTGCGCGACAACCTCACCTTCCATGACGCCCTCTACGTGGCACTGGCCGAGGCGACGTCCATGACCCTCCTGACCGCCGACGAACGGCTCGCCCGCGCCCCGGGCGCCCGCGCCACGATCGGGGTCGTCTGACCGATCCAGCACCGACGGCCTGCGCCGCTACCTGTCGGCCGGCACCAGAGCAGGGAGGAGGGCGGAGATCGAGCCACGGAGGACGGCATCGGCCAGCTCGTCCTGCTCGGTGCGGCGGCCGTTGACGATCACCAGGCGGGCGCCGGCTCGCTGGGCGATGGTCGGCAGGAAGGCGACCGGGTAGACGGCGAGGGTCGAGCCCACCGCCAGCAGGAGGTCGCAGTCCCGGGCGGCCGCCTCGGCGGCGTCGACGTCGGGGCCCCGCAGCCCCTCGCCGAAGAGGATCGTGTTGGACTTCAGGATCCCGCCGCAGGTCCGGCACGGAGGGTCGGCCTCCCCGGCCTCGACCCGATCGAGCGCCCGGCGCATGTCGGCCTCGTCGCCGCAATCGATGCAGTGGACGCGGCGCATGGTGCCGTGCACCTCGACGACCCGGCGGCGGTCGCTGCCCGCGAGCTGCTGGAGGCCGTCGGTGTTCTGGGTGACGATCGTGCGGAGCCGGCCCTGGCGCTCCAGGTCGACCAGCGCCCGGTGACCGGCGTTGGGCTCGGCGGACCAGGCCGGGCTGTGGAGGCGCATCTGCCAGGCCGCGGCCCGCACCTCCGTGCTCGACAGGTAGTGGTCGAGCGTGCTCGCCTTCTCGGCCGCCGGGTTGCGGGTCCAGATGCCGTTCTTGCCCCGGAAGTCGGCGATGCCGCTGTCGGTCGACAGCCCGGCCCCGGTGAGGGCCACGATGCGCGCGGCGTCACCGACCCAGCGGGCGACCTCCTCGACGGCCCGATCGAGGTCGACCTCGGCCCCGTGGAGCCAGGCTCGGCGCTCCAGCCCCTCCCGCTCCTCGGTGGTCGGTCCGGCGCTCATCGCCGCCACGGTACAGGGGTTGACAGCCGTCTGAGAGTGCATGAAAATACATGAACGACACGAGCGTGTCGATCGCTTCCCCGCCCCCCCATCCCCCAGCCCCACCGGGAGAGCGACCATGCCCGTCCCCGACCTGTCCCAGCCCACCCTCACCGTCGTCCCGTGGGACGACGTCGTCGTCGCCGCCCTGGGCTACCCGGCGGCCTCCACCTACGTGGAACGCTTCTGGCTCCCGATCCTCGGGCCCTCGACCAGTTGGTTGGTCCGGTACTTCGACGAGAAGCTCCGGGCCGAGCCCGAGGGCACCGTGGTCGACCTGGAGGCCACCGCCGCCGCCCTGGGCCTCGGCCGGGGCGTCGGCCGGCACAGCCCGCTGGTCCGGGCGTTGCACCGGTGCTGCCAGTTCGGCGTGGCCCGGGTGGCACCCGACGACCAGCTCGCGGTCCGCCGCCACCTGCCCCCGCTCACCCGCCACCAGGTCGACCGGCTCCCCCCGTCGGTGCGCGCCCAGCACCACCGTTGGCGGGCGACCGAGCGCGACGCCAGCGTCCTCGGCCCCCAGCAGCGGCGGGCCCGGCACATGGCCCTGGGCCTGGCCGAGCTCGGCGAGGACGTCGGCACCACCGAGGCCCGGCTGGTCCGGCTGGAGTGCCACCCGGTCGTGGCCCACGACGCCGCCCTCTGGGCCCACCGCCTGGTCCAGGCCCGACGCGACAGCTCGACCCCCGCCCCCGCCGACGACGCCGCGTGACCAGCACCCCGACGGCGGGCCGGCCGGTCGCCCCCAGGACTCGCCCGTCCTCCCGTGTCCCCGTCGTACCGCATCTCCTTCCGGGGCGACCTGCCGACCGTCGGCCCCCTCGCTGACCCTTGGCACCGTGAGGCCCGTGAGGCTCTCGCGGCCGTGCTGCGCCGGCACGTCGACAAGGGAGTGGGTCGAGAGGTACTCGCGACCGCGGTGGCGCACCTGGAGCAGGCCCGCGTCGACCTCGGGATCTCGGGCCTGCTCGACGAGGGGTTGCTGGCGCTGGCGACCCGTCGGAAGCCGCTCAGGGCGACCGAGAGGGACCTGGCGATGATCCTCCTCGGGGAGGGCCAGAACGTCACCGCCCTCCCTCGTAGCAACGTCGGCAAGAGCCCCGACGCGGCAGTCGGCGCGTTGCTGACCGACTTCAAGACCATCACGACGGGCAACCCGCGCACGTTGTGGCGGCGCGTCATGGACGGCGCCAGGCAGGCTGACATCGTGATGATCGACGTGCGTCGGTCGCCTCTCGACCAAGGCGAGGTCTTCGCGGCCTCGGACCGGGCACTTGCGGACGTCGCTGGCCCACTGGCGGTGCGAGTCGTGGGCCACGGGTACGGTGAGGTCAGGAGGCGACCGTGAACCACGACATCATCAGCATCGACACCGGTGACGGCGATGCCGGCGCTGTCACGTCCGGGCTGGCGTCATGGTTGGGCGGGCATTTCGCCGCGGACCCGCTGGGCTCGACGGTGCGGATCTCCGACGCGCGGTTGGACGTCATCCGTGAGACCGGGACGCCCTGCGTGATGGTGTCCGTGGACGACGACGACCCCGACGAGCATCGGGCGATGGAACGGATCGTGGAGGCGATCCTGGCCCACACCGACTGGGGGGTGGAGACCGTGACGGCTGAGGACGTCGAGACGGTGGTGCGGTCCCGGAAGGCCACGGCCTCGGCCTGAGCCGACGACGCCGCATGACCGCCGGCACACAATGGGGTCTGACCCCATTGTGTGCCGGTCAGGGGGCGAGGGGCTGCCAGGCGGTGAGGAGGTCGATCAGGGTGCGGACGGCGAAGCCGGTGCCCTGCTTGGGGACCTCGCCGTAGGGGCCGTCGTTGGCCCACGCCGGACCGGCGATGTCGAGGTGCGCCCAGGGGACCTCGTCGTCGACGAAGTGGCGGAGGAACAGCGCCGCCACCGACGCCCCGCCGTAGCGGCCGCCGCTGATGTTGCGGAGGTCGGCGACGTCGGAGTCGAGCCCGGGCCGGAGGTGGGCGGGCATCGGCATCGGCCACACGGGCTCGCCGGCCTCGGCCGCCGCGGCGCGGACCCGCTCGACCATCTCCTCGGTGCCGAACAGGCCGGCGGTGCGGTTGCCGAGGGCGGCGACGATCGCCCCGGTGAGCGTGGCCAGGTCGACGACGGCGTCGGGGCCGGCCTCACAGGCCAGGCGCAGGGCATCGGCCAGGATCAACCGGCCCTCGGCGTCGGTGTTGAGGACCTCGACGGTGGTGCCGCCCCGCATGGTGAGGACGTCGCCGACCCGGATGGCGTCGGGGCCGATCATGTTCTCGACCAACGGCAGGTAGCCCCGGACCTCGACCGGGGCGTCGACGGCGGCGAGCGCGCTCATGGCCCCCACGACCGCGGCGGCACCACCCATGTCGCCGTTCATGCCCTTCATGCCCTCGGCGGTCTTGAGCGAGTACCCGCCGGTGTCGAAGGTGACGCCCTTGCCCACCAGGGCGACCTTCCCGCGGGCCTTGCCCTTCGGCGTGTAGGTCAGCTCGACGAAACGGGGCTCGTTGCTGGCCCCCTGGGCCACGCCGAGCACGCCGCCCAGGCCCTTGCGCCGCAGTTGGGCCGGCGTGTCGACCCGGACCTTGAGGCCCGAGGCCGCGGCGACCTCCTTGATGCGGTCGGCCAACTGCGCCGGCACGAGCGACCCACCCGGCTCGTTGACCAGGTCGCGGGCGAGGACGACGGCCCCGGCCACGGCGAGGCCCCGGGCCACCGCCTTCTTGGCCGCCGCGGCGGCGCCGCGGACCAGCGTGACCGAGGAGACCTTGGTCTCCTTCGGAGTCGACCGGTGGACGTCGAAGGCGTAGGCACCGAGCACCCAGCCCTCGGTGAGGGCCCGGGTGACGGCCGCCTCGTCGGCGCCGTCGGCGGCGACATCGCCGAGGGTGACGGCGACCCGGGCGTGACGGGTCGCCCGGCGGGCGGCGGTGCCGGCGGCGGAGCGAAGCCGGTTGGCCTCGACGCCGGCGGCCTCCCCCACCCCGACCACGAGCACGTCGGGGCCGGCACCGCCCGCCTGGGGGGCGAGCAGCGTGGCGCCGTCCTTGCCGGTGAAGCCCGAGGCCGCGGCGAAGGCCGGGTCGACGCCCGCGGCGGCGAGGTCGCCATCGAGGCGGGCGGCAAGGTCCCGGCCCGCACCGACCTGGTGGTGGCCGGTGCCCGCGCCGACCGC
>CAYQGF010000072.1:0-12073 GCA_964416885.1 uncultured Iamiaceae bacterium | reverse complement strand
CAAGAAGGCCCGGAAGCGCAAGGCCAGCTGACCACCGGCGGCGCCTGGAGGCCGACCACGCGAGCACGGCACCCCTTCGAGGGTCAGGCCCGGGCGTCCCAGAGGTCGGAGAGGGTGGCGAGGACCTCGGGGCCGGCGCCGAGCCCGCCCAGGTGGCTCTCGCCCCGGAGGACGGTCAGGGAGGCGTCGGGCAGGAGGTCGACCATGTGCTGACCGTGGGCGAACGGGATGATGTGGTCGGCGTCGCCGTGCCACCAGCGCACCGGCACCCGGACGTCGCCGACGCGGAACCCCCAGTCGCGGGTGAACAGCACGACGTCGGCCAGCGGCGCCGAGAGCTGCTTGCGGCTGCCGTTGAGCAGGTCGTCGAGGAACATGGCCTTGAGGTCCGGTCGTCGCAGCAGCGCCCGGTCACCGGCCGGGGACAGCCGGGCGTAGAGGTCGAGCCCGGGCGAGGCCACCGGGCGGGCCAGGCGCACCGCGCCGGTGAGCACCATCCCGGTGGGCACGTGGGTGCGGGCCACCAGCGGTGCCAACCGCATGCCGAGCGAGAGCACGCCGCCGGCGATGGCATCGGGCCCCGTGGCCGGAGCGACGCCGCCCAGCACGGCCGTGGCGACGACCCGGTCGGGGCAGTCGTGGGCCAGCGCCAGGGCGTAGGGGCCACCGCCGGACAGCCCGATCACCGCCATCTCCTCGACCCCGAGCCGGTCGGCGACGACGGCCAGGTCGGCGGCGAAGCCGAGGACGTTCGGGTACAGGTGGGGCGTCGAGGACCCGATGCCGGGGCGGTCGACGCCGATGATCCGGAGCCCCATCTCGGGAGCGAGGGCACGGGCCTCCTCGGGGACCTGGCGCCGGGCGCCCGGTGTGCCGTGCAGCCAGAACACGGCCCGGCCGTCGGGGGGACCGAACTCGGCGAACCCGAGCCGCCGCCCCGGACCGACCCGGACCGTCCCCTCGAGCCTCGGTGCCGTCACCGTTCCCACCCCTCCAGAGTGGCAGGGTGGGGAGCGATGAGCCCTGACGAGGTCTTCCCCGACCGGGACATGAGCCACCGGGACAAGATCGAGTTCATGCTCGAACGGGAGGGATGGGCGATGGACGCGGTGCCGGCGGACACCACGAGCGACCCGCCGCTGCCCCGCTACGCCTACACCGTCGGGTTCGAGGACCGCTTCGGGTTCCCCGAGCTGTGCCTGTTCGGGCTGGCCCCGGTGGCGTGCCGGGGGTTGTTCGGGCTGGTGGCCGACGCCCTGGCCGGGGGCACCGAGCTGCCCGTGGGCGTGCCGTTCATCGGCCTCCTCGACGGGGGCCAGCCCTGCGCCCTGCTCCCGGTCGACGCGGCCTCGGCGGTCGGGCTGTTCCCGTCGTTGGCCGAGCACCACCGGCTGGCCGGCGACGCCGGGGACGACTTCCGCATGGTCCAGCTCGCCTGGCCCGACCCGGCCGGCAACCTCCCCTGGGAACCGGGCTTCGCCCCCGACCTGGCCCCCGTCCAGCTCCTCCTCGCCGACCCGCCCACCTGACCCACCCTCCCGACCCGCCCGGC
This sequence comes from uncultured Iamiaceae bacterium, assembly GCA_964416885.1. Lineage (GTDB taxonomy): Bacteria > Actinomycetota > Acidimicrobiia > Acidimicrobiales > Iamiaceae > Iamia. The sequence goes on along the minus strand of CAYQGF010000072.1, from coordinate 10,521 downwards.
TCCTGACCCGCGGCTCCCGATCCGCCCGGCTCCCCGCCCGCGTCCCTGACGGGCCAGAACATTTTCTTGTCCGCCAGCGTGTCACCGGGGTTCTTGTCCGTCGGCAGCGCGTGTCCGCGCTCGTGACGGACAAGAAGGCCGGACCGACATTTCTTGTCCGCCCCGGTCGCGCCGGCGCGAGCCTCCCGGTCGAGAACATCTTTCGGCGCGACAGGGTCGCGGGCCCGGCGGGAGGAGCAGCGGGGAGGCCGGTCAGGCGCGGTGGACCTCGGCCAGCCAGCCGCCGGTGGTCGCGATGGGGCAGAGGAGCACACCGGCCTGGAGGGCGAAGGTGACGGCGGCGAGGCCGTCGGGCGGGTCGTCGAGCCGGAGGACGACCCCCCGGCGGACGTGGTCCTGCACGACCTTCCACCCGTCCGGGAGGCCGAGCCCCTCGGACGCGAGCCGCCGCACGACCATGGTGCCGACGCCGTGGGTGATGCCGAGCTGGGCCGGCTTGCGGCCCCGGCGCCCGTCGGTGGGGGCGATCAACGTCGCCTGCGGGATCGGCGGCCCCGGGGCGCGGAACAGGGCGGCCACCGCCGACGGGGTGACGGCGACGGCATCGTCCTCGTCGACCTCGGGGAAGAGGTTGACCCAGCCGGCCCGCGCCTCGACCAGCTCCTCCCACACCTGGACCACCGGCGAGGGGTCCGAGGCCTGGAACTCGATCTGCTCCGGTCGGGCGCGTCGGGCCACGTCGTCAGCCCGAGCCCCGTCGGCGCCGCGTGAGGGCCAGCCCGCCGAGGGCGTAGGCCAACGCCGGCAGCACCAGCCCGAACTTCACCAGGGCACAGCGCCGGGCCAGCGCCGGCAGCCGCCCCCGCCGCCCCTCGAGCTCGGCCAACATCGACGCGTTCTCCACCGCGTCGCACCCGGCGGCGACCATCGTGCCCCACCCGAGGAGCGCCCCCAGCCGGGCCAGCACCGGACGCCGGTCGGCCACGCGGCCCGCGACGTGGGCGCACCCGGCGCCGATCGCCACCGCGTAGGTGACCAGGTACCCCATGTCGAGCCAGGTCTGGAGCCGGGCCGCCCGGACCCCCTCGGGGCCCCAGTCGGCGACGATCTCGTCGACCCGCTCGGCGGTGCCGGCCAGCTCCAGGGGGACGATGTCGTGGCCCCGGGCGCGCATGGGCCGGGCCACCCACATCATCACCGCCCCGTAGGCCAGGGTGACGGGGATGGCCCGACCGAGCAGCCGGCCCCGGGCCTCGGGCGTCATCCCCGCGAACGGCGCCCTCATCCGCCGACCGCCAGGATCTCGGTGGCGGCCCGCTCCCCCGACCGCACCGCGCCGTCCATGTAGCCGTTCCACACAGCCGCGGTCTCGGTGCCGGCCCAGTGCACCCGACCCCACGGCTCCCGCAACAGGTCGCCGAACGACGTCCACACGCCGGGGGCCAGGTGGGCGCCGTAGCAGCCCCGGGTCCACTCCTCGGCGGCCCAGTCGAGCTCGGCGTAGTCGACGACGTCGCGGGCGCGGGGCCCGAAGAAGCGGGCCAGGGCGTCGACGACCATTCGGCGCCGGACCGCGGCGCCGACCTCGGCGGCCCGCCGGGCGTGGTCACCTTCCAGGAAGGCCACCAGGACCCCGGGGGCACCCTCGTCGGGGAGGGTGTTGTCGAAGGTGATGGTGACCGAGGAGTCGAGGGCGGCGGCTTGGCCGCACAGCCCGTCGGCCCGCCAGAACGGCGTCTCGTACTGGACGAGGACCTTGGTGACGCTGCCCATCGGCATCTTCTGGAGCAGTTGGTCGCGCCGCGGGGGCAGCACCGGCGACCAGGCGATGCGCCCGGCGAGCGTCGGGGGGACGGCAACCACCGTGTGCCCAGCCCGCACCTCGCCCCCGTCGTGGCGGACGACCACCCCGTCGTCGGACTGCTCGACGGCGCGCACCGGTGCCCCCAGGCGGAGGTCGACCCCGGCCGCGACCAGCTCGTCGGCCAGCCGGGAGGCGACCAGCCAGCTCCCCCCGACGAAGCGGTCCTGCTGGGCGCCGCGGCGGGTGCCGAGCAGCCGCTCCAGCGACCCGCCCGAGCGGAGGTAGAAGGCGACGTGGAGCAGCGACAGGTCGCGGGGCTCGCAGGCGAAGACGGCCTCGATGGCCAGGCGCCAGAACCCGCGGGCCGCTTCGGTGCGGTGGTGGCGGCGGACCCACGTCTCGAACGTCGTGCTGTCGAGCCGGTCGGCGCCCCGCACCGACCACGGCTCCTCCAGGTCCATGCGGGCGGCCAGGCGGTCGAGCAGGGGCTGGGACGCGGCGATCTCGACCACCGACGCCGGGGGCAGGCCGAAGGTCGGGCTGCGGTGCCGGACGACCTCGCCGTTGCGGGCGGTGATCAGCTCGCCGGTGTCGTAGGTGGGGTAGGTCGCCACGTCGACGTCCGCGGCGAGGGCGAGGATGCGGTCCTGGGTGGGGCCGACCCACTGGCCGCCGATCTCGACGGTGGTGCCGTCGGCGAAGACGTGGTTGACGATGCGGCCGCCGACCCGGTCCCGGGCCTCGACCACGGCGACGCTCCGTCCGGCCCGGCGGAGGTCGCGGGCGGCGGCGAGGCCGGCCAGCCCGGCCCCGACGACCACGACGTCGACGACATCGGGGGCGACCTCAGGCATCTCCGGCTCCCTTCACCCGGGCCACCAGGTGCTGCACCGGGGTCGGCAGGCGGTCGCGGAGCCGGGTGGGCGCCGGGGGCGCCTCGCCGTGGCGGGCCTGCATGTAGATGGCCTTGACCGTGCCGCACAGCGGTGTGGCCGCCAGGGCCCCGGGCACCCCGGCGGCGGCGCCGCCGACGAGGGCGGCGAGCATGGTGACCGGCGGCGACAGGTCGACCGCCTCGCCGACGATCGCCGGGGTGATCAGGTAGTTCTCGGTGTTCATGTAGAGCACGACCAGGACGAGGACGATGAGGGCGGGCACCACGCCCTGGGTCAGGGCCAGGATGGTGACGAACGAGGTGCCGAGGAAGCCGCCGATCTGCGGGATCAGGCTGACGACGGCGTACCAGACGGCGGCGACGGGGGCGAGCGGGACGCCGACGGCGAGGCCGACCACGAGCACCCAGGTGCCGCCGATCGACGCCACGAGCAGCGAGCCGGCGAAGTAGGTGCCGACGACCTGGTAGAAGACCCGGCCCACCTCGTCGGCGCGGGCGCGGTGCCGGCGGGGCACGAGCAGGCGGGCGCGGTCGACGAGGGTCGGGCCGTCGATGAGCACGACGAGGGCGATCAGCACCACGCCGAGGCCGTTGAGGGCGCCGGCCAGGACCCCCCGGGCCGCGTCCTCCACGCCGTCGGCGTCGACCCGACCGGGCAGGTCGTCGACCCACTCCTCGACCCGGTTGGCGAAGTCGGCGTCGGCCAGCCGAGGACCGACGACCGGGAGCTGCTCGATCTCCCGCAACGTCTGGGGCAGCTCGTCGCCGAAGTCCTGGGCCTGGCGCACCGCCGCCGGCCCGACCACCAGGGCCAGGGCGACGAAGGCGAGCATCAGCCCGGTGCCGACCGCGGCGACCGCGGCCCCGCGGGAGCAGCGGGCGCGGCGTTGCACCGCGAGCACGAGGGGCTCGATGGCGAAGGCGAGCAGGACCCCCACGCCGACGACGGTGACCGATCGGCGGGTGACGTCGAAGAAGGCGGCCGCCACGAAGAGGGTGACGATGCCGAGGACGATCCAGATCCCCGACCGGGGGTCGATCGAGACGGTGAGCCGTTCGGTGGTGGCCTCGGCGGTCGTCACCTCGGCCGTGGTGTCGGGACCGGCCGGGAGGCCGGCACCGGGGTGCTCGCGGGGGTCGGCCACGGTCGGTACGGTACGCGTCCGTGGACCGCCAGGTGCGCCTCACCATCGGTCCCGCCGCCCTGGCGGTCGTGTTCGCCAGCATCGTCACCGCCCTGGTGGCCCAGAACGTCCTCGGGGCGGGGCGCCGTCCGCTCGGCTGGGCGCTCGCCGCGGTGGTGGCCGCCGCCGCGCTCGAGCCGCTGATCTCCCGGGCCAGCCGGTACATGCGCCGGGGCGTCGCCATGATCGTGGTGCTGGTCCCGCTGCTCGGCCTGGTCGGCCTGGTCACCTATGGCGTCGTCGACGACCTCGATGCGCAGGTCCGGCGGCTCCAGCGGGACATCCCCGAGGCCGCGGCCGAGATCGAGGACGGCGAGCGGATGGGGAGCGCCGCCCAGGAGTTCGAGCTCACCGAGAAGGCCCAGGAGTTCGCCGACAGCCTGCGGAGGCCGTCGAGCCGGGTCGGCGAGGAGGCGGCCGGCGGGGCCTCGACCTGGGTGCTGACGCTCATCCTCACGCTGTTCGCCCTGGCGTGGGGCCCGCGGTTCGCGGCCGCGGCCCTCCGTCAGGTCCCCGAGGGCGAACGCCGGGACCGGGCCGCCCGGGTCGTGGGCCGGGCCTTCGAGCAGAGCCAGGTCTACATCGAGGTGTCGGTGCTGCTGGCCGTGGTCACCGGCTTCCTCGCCTACGGCGTCTTCCGGCTGATCGACCTGCCGGCGCCGACGCCCCTCGCCCTGGTCGTCGGGGTCGGCACCCTCGTGCCGTCGATCGGCCTCGTGCTCGCCGCCCTGCCGTCCGTCGTCCTCACCGGCGCCCTGGTGTCGCCCCGCACCGCCGTCGTCGTCGGCGTCGGCGCCGTGCTGGTCCAGGTCGGGCACCGGTTGCTGTTGCGCCGGGCGACCCGGGGCGCGGCCCATCCGGGTGCGGCGGTGATCGTGATCTCGTTCGTCGTCGGCTACGAGGTGTACGGCGTGGGCGGGTCGGTCGTGGGGTCGTGTGTGGCGGTGTTCCTCGTCGCCCTGCTGGACTCGATCGCCATCGAGGAACGTGAGCAGCAGACCCAGGAGGCCGAGGCACCGTGAGCGACGAGAAGACCAGCATCGAGGTCCGACGGGAGGACGCCCGCTACGAGGTCGTGGTCGACGGGGTCGTCGCCGGCTTCACCGAGGTCCACGAGCAGCCCGACGGCGTCTGGTCGTTCCCCCACACGGTGGTCGAGAAGGCCTACGAGGGGCAGGGCCTGGCGTCGCGGCTGGTGCGGGGCGCGCTCGACGACGTGCGGGCCCACGGTCGGCAGGTCGCGCCGAAGTGCCCCTACGTGCGGAACTGGGTCGCCAAGCACCCCGAGTACCGCGACCTGGTCGCCGACCCCACCGCGTTCGACCTCTGATCCTCCGGGGGCGGCGGCGGGCCCGGGTACTGCCCCGGGCGAGCGGTACCGTGCCGCCGTGGGGTGCACAGCACGGGTCCTGATGGTCGTCGCGGTGGTGGTCGGCTCGGTGGTCGCACCGAGCGGACCGGCCGCTCCCGTCGGGCCAGGGCCTGGGCTCGGGCCGGTGACGGGCGCGGCCGTGGCACCGTGCGAGCCCGGTCCCCCGCCGTTCGCGTCGACGCCCGGCGCCGACCTGGTGCCCGAGGCCCACGTGAGCGAGGACGCCGACCCGGTGGCCTACGTGCGCTGGTCGGGCACCGTCCCCAGCTTCGACGGGCTCCCCCTGTCGGTGGCGGTCACCGTCCCCTGCCCCGGCGTCGGTGGTGCGGAGGCCGGGGCCCTGCCGACGGTCGCCATGCTCCACGGCTTCACCGACGACAAGACGGTGTGGGAGGAGACCGGCAAGAGCGACACGATCCTCTCGACCGACCGGCCGGGCAGCAACAGCCGGTGGAACAACATCTGGTTCGCGTCGCAGGGCTACGCCGTGCTCACCTACACGGCGCGGGGGTGGCACGACTCGTGTGGCCCGTCGACGCCGGGCGCGACGGCCGAGGCGCCGGCCCCGGCCTGCGCCGGCCTCTCGCACTGGATCCACCTCGACGACAAGCGGTGGGAGGTCCGCGACGTCCAGTGGCTCACCGGTGCCCTGGTGGCCTCGGGCATCGCCGACCCGGACCGGCTGGCCATCACCGGCGGCTCGTACGGCGGGGCCGCGACTGCTTCGGCGGCGCTCCTCGACGGCAACGTGGTGTGCGGCGCCGACCCGATGCCCGCCGCCCTCGGTCCCGACCCGTGCGAGGGGCGCGACGACGGGGAGCTGGTGCCGTGGACGACACCGGACGGCGGCCAGCGGTTGGGGTGGGCGGCCGCCCTGCCGCTCTACACCTTCGCCGACCTGCTGTCCGTGCTGGCCCCCAACGGCCGCCGCGCCGACCGGGTCCCCGGGCTGCCGACCGGCTCCACCACCGACCCGTTCGGGGTCCCGCTGGCCAGCACCATCGAGGCCCTCGTCCTGGGCGGCACCGCCCTCGGCACCTTCGCCCCCCGGGGCACCGACACCGATGCCGACCTCCTGACCACGACCGACCGCATGCTCGCCGGTGACCCCTTCCCGCTCGACGAGCCGCTGGTGGCCGAGGGCATCGGGGTCCGCCAGGCCTTCACCTCGCCCATCTCGACGCCCCCACAGGGCCGGGTGCCGATCTTCTGGGTCCAGGGGCTCACCGACGCCCTCTTCGGCGGCGACCAGGCGCTGGCTCTCCGCGAGCACGTGCGCGACGTCGACCCCGAGTACCCGATCACGGTCTTCTTCGGCGACCTGGGCCACGACTACGCGGCCGAGCGCCAGGACGACTGGGACCTGGTCAAGGACCGGATGAACGTCTTCCTCGACCACCACCTGCGGCCCGACCGGACGCCCGAGCCGACGCCCGAGGACGTGACCGTCTCGATCACCCGCTGCCTCGACCCCGATGCGGCCCAGGACGTCCGCACCGCGGAGGAGTGGGCCAACCTGGCGACCGACGAGACGACGTTCTCGGCCGACGTCGCGCCCGGCGCCGGCCGAACCTCCAGCGCCACGCCCGGGCCGGCGGGCGCGGCCACCGACCCGATCTCCACCGCCACCCTCGGCGGCCCGGGCTCCTACAAGGGGTGCCGCATCGTCGAGCCGGCGACCGACGACCCCACCGCCGTGACCACCACGTTCGACGGGCCCGACGGCTCCGACCTGGTGCTGGTCGGCACGCCCGTGGTCACCGTCGACCTGGCGATCACGGGGCGCGACGCCCCGGTGGCGGTGCGGCTGTGGGACGTGACCCCCGACGGCGAGCGCCAGGGCCTGGTGACCCGGGGGGTCTTCCGGGTCGACGGTGCGGTCGACGGCGACACCCAGGTGGCGGTGCCCCTCGCGCCACAGGGGTACCGCTTCGCCGCCGGGCACCGGCTGAAGGTCGAGGTGACCGCCAACGACGAGCCCTACCTGCTCGCCAACCAGCAGCCGGTCGAGCTGGACGTGCGAGGTGTCGCCCTCGACCTCCCCACTGCCCCCGACCAGCCGGGCGGCGATCCGGCCGAGGCCCCCGCCCTGACCCCCGACACCGGTTCGGACGACACGGGGTCGGACGACGGGACACCGGTCGCCCTCGTCGTGGGCGGCGTCGCCGCGGTGCTGGCCGCCCTCGGGGCGGGCGCCTGGTGGTGGCGCCGCCGCACGGCCGACGACGCCCCGCCCGGCTGACCGGCGGCGCCCACGACCGGCGCCGCCCGCGACCAGCGCCGCCCGCGACCGGCGGCGCCGCGGCACACGATGGGGTCAGACCCCATTGTGTGCCGTCGGGCCCGTCGGGCCCGTCGGGCCCATCGGGCCATCATGGGTGGGTGGTGGGCTGGCCCGATCGTGTCGACGTCCCGGTGGAGGAGTTCCTGCCGACCGTGGGGCGGGTGGTCCGGCGCTTCGGGGACCGGCTCGACTCCCGGACGACGGTCGTCGGGATGGAGACCGACGCCGGGCCGGTGGTGGTGAAGCACGCCGCCGACGACGAGTCGGTGGGGTGGCTGGAGTCGGCGGTCCGCTTCCACGCCGCGGTGGCCCACCCGTCGATCCCGCCGGTGCTGCACCAGGTCCGGACGCCGGAGGGGCTGGCGGTCGTCGAGACGTGGGCACCCGGCGACGTGCTGGTCGACCCCTTCGACCCGGCCGTGCCCGACCGGAGCGACCCGGCCTCGCCGTACCGGTGCTTCCTGGCCCGGCCGGTGCCCGAGGTCGCCGACGCGGTGCGCCAGCTCATCCACGCTCATGTCGCCGTCACCGGCGCCGGCTTCGTCGCCGTCGACCTCTACGACGGGTGCCTGGTCTACGACTTCGACCGGGGCGAGCTGGCGCTGATCGACCTCGACATGTACCGCCCCGGCCCCTATGTCCTCGACGCCGACCGCCAGTACGGGTCCGGCGCCTTCATGGCGCCCGAGGAGTGGCAGCGCGGGGCCACGATCGACGAGCGCACGACCGTCTTCACCCTCGGCCGCTTCGCCCTCGTGCTCCTCGGCTGCGACCGGGACGGGCCACCCGACCGGGCCAGCTTCCGCGGCAGCGACGAGCTCTTCGCCATCGCCACCCGCGCCTGCGCCACCGACCCGGCCGAGCGGTTCCCGTCGGTCGGCGAGCTGTGCCGACGCTGGACGACGGCCATCCAGCGAGAGCCGGGCGCCCTGCCCCGACGCCGGGCGGTGCGGGTCCTCGTGGTCGACGAGGCCGGGCGCACGCTGCTCTGCCAGTACGGCCACGACGCCACCGGCCGGACGTGGTGGGTCCCGCCGGGCGGCGGCAAGGAGGGCGGCGAGACCGACCTCGGCGCGGCGCGTCGGGAGCTGTGGGAGGAGCTCGACCGGACCGACTTCGAGATCGGGCCGGCCATCGGCACCCGCACCGGTGGCACGGTCGTGGTCGAGGGCGAGCGCCTGGTGCAGGAGGAGCGCTTCTACCTGTGCCGGTGCGAGCACTTCGAGGTGGCCGCCGAGGTCGTCGCTCGGGGCCGGGCCGAGAACATCCGCGACATCCGGTGGTGGACGAGCGCCGAGCTGCGCGAGCAGCAGGTCGACACCGGCCCCCGCCGGCTGCCGGACCTGCTCGACCGGCTCGCCGCCGGCGAGGTCCCCCCGCCCGACACCGACCTCGGTTGGTGACGGGCCCCGACGCCGTACGCGAAGTGCCTGGCACTTCGTGTACGGCGGTCAGGCGTTGGGTTCGGTGCCGACGATGCCGACGAAGCTGACCATCTCGCCGGGGTAGCCGCCGAGGTTGTGGGTCAGGGCGAGCGAGCGGCCGGCGGCGACGGTGGCGACCTGGCGTTCGGGCGGGGCCTGGGACCGGAGCTGGAGCCAGGCCTCGTACATCATCCGCAGCCCGGAGGCCCCGACCGGGTGGCCGAAGGACTTGAGCCCGCCGTCGGGGTTGACCGGCAGCTCGCCGTCGAGGTCGAACACGCCGGCCTCGCAGTCCTTCCAGGCCTGGCCCCGCTCGGAGAACAGGAGGTCCTCCATCAGCACCAGCTCGGTGGGCGTGAAGCAGTCGTGGACCTCGGCCAGGGCCAGCTCGGCCCGGGGGTCGGTGACGCCGGCCTGGCGGTAGGCGTCGTCGGCCGCGGCGGCGATCTCCGGGAACGTCGTGTAGTCGTAGGTGGGGTCGATCAGCCCCGAGCCGTTCCCGGCCACCAGCGACAGGGCCTTCACGTAGAGAGGCGAGTCGGTGTAGCGGTGGGCGTCCTCGGCCCGGCACACCACGGCGACGGCGGCCCCGTCGGCCACGCCGGCGCAGTCGAACACGCCGAGCTCACCGGCCACCGCCGGCATGGCGCAGATGGCGTCGACGCTCATCTCCCGGCGGAACTGGGCCTTGGGGTTCTTGGCCCCGTTGGCGTGGTTCTTGCTGGCGATGCGGGCCACGACCCGGCGGAGCTGGTCGGCGTCGACGCCGTAGCGCTCGGCGTAGGCGGGCAGCACCATCGAGAACATGGCGGCCGCGGTGAGGGTGCGGTTGGTGCCGTCGGTGGGGATCGGGAAGGCGTTGAGGCCCTGGTAGCCGGAGTCCTTGACCTTCTCGACACCGACGGCGACGGCCAGGTCGTAGGCGCCGGAGGCCACCGCGTAGGACGCCTGGCGCAGGGCCTCGGACCCGGTGGCGCACATGTTCTCGACCCGGGTCACCGGCACGCCCTCGAGCTGGAGGGCCTTGGAGAGGATCATCCCGCTCATGCCCGACTGGGCGGTGCCGACCCACCAGGCGTCGGCGTCGGACCGCTCGATGCCGGCCGAGGCGAGGGCCTCGGTGGTGGCCTCGACGATCAGGTCGTCGAGGCCGAGCTCGAAGTGCTCGGCGAAGGGCGTACAGCCCATCCCGACGATGGCGACGCGGTCGCGGATGCCGTGCGAACCCATGACGTGCTCCTCAGCTCGCAGCCGCAGCATCGGACGACGCCGTGACCACGCTGCCGTCGGCGGCCCGCAGCGGACGGGCCTTCCAGAAGTAGTTGGCGATGCCGTCGGCGGTGAACAGCCGACGGAAGGTCATCTCGACCCGGACGCCGATACCGACCTCGGCCGCGTCGCAGTCGGTGAGCTCGACCGGCAACCGGCCGCCGCCGTCGAAGTCGACCACCGCGAACACGATCGGCGGGCTGGGCGAGTAGGCCAACCGGTCGATGGTGGAGGTGACGACGGTGCCCCGGGCGTCGGCCATGGGCCGGGCCTCCATGTCGTCGATCGG
>CAYQGF010000071.1:0-12109 GCA_964416885.1 uncultured Iamiaceae bacterium | reverse complement strand
ACGATCTCGGGCGAGAAGATGTTCGTCCTCGACGGCCACACCGCCGGCCTGATCATCGTCGCCGCCAAGACCGACGCCGGCACCTCGCTCTTCACCGTCGCCGGCGACGCCGCGGGCCTGACCCGTGAGGCCCTGCCCACGATGGACCAGACCCGCAAGCAGGCCCGCCTCACCTTCGACGGCACGCCGGGCACGCTCATCGGCACCGACGGCGCCGGGTGGGACACGCTGAGCCAGGTGCTCGACCTCGCCGTGGTGGCCCTGGCCGCCGAGCAGGTCGGTGGCGCCCAGCTCTGCCTGGAGATGGCCGTCCAGTATGCCAAGGACCGGGTGCAGTTCGGCCGGCCCATCGGCTCGTTCCAGGCCATCAAGCACAAGTGCGCCGACATGCTGCTCGAGGTCGAGTCGGCCAAGTCCGCCGCTTACTACGGCATGTGGTGCGCGAGCGAGATGAACGACGAGCTGCCCTCGACGGCGTCGCTCGCCAAGGCGTACTGCTCGGAGGCGTACTTCCACGCTGCCGCCGAGAACATCCAGATCCACGGTGGCATCGGCTTCACCTGGGAGCACCCGGCCCACCTGTACTTCAAGCGGGCCAAGAGCTCCGAGCTGCTGTTCGGTGACCCGACCTACCACCGCGAGCTGCTCGCCCAGCGCATCGGCCTCTAGGCCCCGCGCCTCTTTCTTCTTCTCCGAACTGGGGACGATCGCGGTGGCCAGGGCCACCGCGATCGTCCCCAGTTCGCCGTTTCAGGGGCGGACGCGACGCATGGCGGTGCCCCCGCCGGGCCGGTAGCCGAGCGAGCGGTACAGCTCGGCCCCGGCCGGCGAGGCGTTGAGGGTCGTCGCCTCCACGCCCGCGGCGTCGAGGGCGGTGAGCACGGTCGACATGACGGCTCGCGCTGCACCGCGGCGGCGCCAGGCCTCGTCGGTGGCGACCGACCCGACCTGGGCCACCCGGCCGTGGGGCCGGCCCGGCGCGGGCGGGGAGGGGTAGCGGGCGGCGAGGGCCGAGGCCACCGGCCGTCCGTCCGGGCCGTCCACGACGGCGCCGAGCCATCGACCGGCGGCGTGCTCGGCCGGCCAGGCGGCGACGAAGGGGGCGACCCAGGTGTCGTCGCCGACCGGCCCCATGCCTTCGAGCATGACCCGGCGGAGCCGGGCCAGCGCCGGGCCATCGGCCGCTGTGGCCTCACGACCAGGGGAAATGACCTCACCCTCTCGTGGAGGTCGAGGGTTGGTCGGCGCCGCCATGGTCACCGAGCCGGTGGCCCGGTGGTCGACCTCGGTGAACCCGATCGAGCCGTAGAGCCCGTGGGCCACGGCGTTGCGCTGGTTGACGCTGAGGCTGACCCGGTCGATCCCGTGGGCCGCGGCGAGGTCGAGGACCGCCGTCACCAGCGCTCGGCCCACCCCCCGGCCCCGGACGTCGGCGAGGGCGGCGACGGCCAGCTCGGGTACGTCGGGTGCCACCCAGCCGTACCCGGGCCGGTCGGCCGGCAGGTGGATCGCCCACGCCGCCCCGACCCGACGCCCGCCCTCGACCGCCACCACCCCCACGTCACCGGGATGCTCGCCCCACGTGGTCAGGTAGCGGGCCACGTGCTCGTCGTCGAGGGCTCCGGGCCGCTTCTCCGGCGTGAGCGGGAACGCCGACTCGGCCAGCATCTCCCGCAGGAACGGGAGGTCGTCGGGGGTGGGCGGGAGCAGGAGCACGGCCCGATGGTGGCGCAGGACCCCGGCTCCGGCGGCACGAGTTGGCATGATCGGCCCGTGTCCCTGGTGATCATCGGTCTGGTCGTGGTCGTGGGTGTCGGCCTGGTGGTCGCCATCGCGTTCTTCGCCGTCGGCCGGGAGGTCGTGCTGCTCGAGCAGCGGGTCGCCCCCTCGGTCTTCGAGATGGAAGAGGCGGTGCCGTTCGTGGCCGACCGGCTCCCCGACGACGTCACCGCCCGCATCAGCCTCGACGACGTCCGCTGGGTCCTCCGCGTCGACGCCGAGGAGCTCGAGGCGGCCACCGCCGAAGCGGTCGCCGCCGGCGAGAGCGACCAGGTCGTCGACCCCGACGGGGCGGTCGGCCGGGTGCTGGGCCGGGTCACCGACGAGCGCCCCGACCTCCTCGACACCGATGTCGTCGCCGTCCTCGACGCCCGCCTGGAGTACCTCCGGGCCATCGGCGCCGTCGGCGACGAGGCGTAGGGCCTCCCCGGCCCGGGACGCTCCGGCGGGCGTCCGGCGGGTGCGCGGTCCCCGACGTACGCGGGGCCGGCCGGGAGAAATACGTCATCCGTCCGATGCGGCGGGGTGGTTCAGTGGCCGACGATGGCTCCTGTCACCGGAAGGGCCGGTGACACCGGAAGGAGGCACCGTGCTGACCTACGACGCCCGCACGGCCTACGTCGCCGACCGCCAGAAGGCGCGGGAGCAGGCCGCCACCGCGGCCCGCACCGGTCGCCTGCTGCGCCGGGCCCGTCGTGCCCTCGGGGCGACGGGCCCGGCGGGGTCGGCGAGGCCGGCCGTCGCCCCGGTGCCCGCCCTCCCCGCCCGGTCCCTCGGATCCGGTCGGTCCGCCAGCTCACCCGTCGCGGTCCACGACCACGCGGCCTGACCGGCCCGCTCCGGGAGCGCTCAGCGGAAGGTGCTGAAGGTGGCGTCGCCGTCGTCGCCGTCGTCGCCGGGGAGCTCGGGGGCCAGGCCGCGGCGCCGCAGCTCGGGCAGCAGGCCCTCGCCGCACCAGTAGGCCTCCTCCAGGTGGGGGTAGCCGGAGAGGATGAACTCCTCGAAGCCCAGCGCGGCGTACTCCTCGATGCGGTCGGCGACCTCGGTGTGGCTGCCGACCAGCGTGGTGCCGGCGCCGCCCCGCACCAGCCCGACCCCGGTCCACACGTTGGGGTGGACCTCCAGGCCCCGCACGTCGGTCGGGTCGAGGCCCTCGTGCAGCTGGGCCATGCGCCGCTGGCCCTCCGATGCGGTGCCGGCGAAGTCGGCCGACGCCTCGGCGATCGCCTCGGGCGAGATCCCGGCCAGCAGCCGTTCGGCCGCAGCCCACGCCTCGTCGGCCGTCGGCCGGGTGATCACGTGGAAGCGGATCCCGTAGCGGAGGGTGCGGCCGTGGGCGGCCGCCTTCTCCCGCATCCGCTCGACCCGCTCGCCGACCATCGCCGGCGGCTCCCCCCACGCCAGGTAGACGTCGGCCCACCGGGCGGCGACCGCCTCGGCCTCGGCCGATGCGCCGCCGAAGTAGATCTCGGGCGGCGGCTCGGGCACGGCCCGGGTGGTGGCGTCGGTGACCTCGTAGAACTCGCCCTTGAACGTGAACGGCTCGCCGCTCCAGGCGCCCCGCACGATCTCGAGGAACTCGGCGGCCCGGGCGTAGCGGGTCGCCTTGTCGATGCGCGGGCCGAAGCGGGCCGACTCGGCGTCCTCGGCCCCGATGACGATGTTGAGCTTGAGCCGTCCCCCCGACAGGCGCTGGTAGGTCGACCCCATCTGGGCCGCCAGGGTGGGGGAGAGGAGGCCGGGCCGGAAGGCGACCAGGAACTGCAGCCGCTCGGTGAGGGGCACCAGGGTGGCGGTGGAGATCCAGGCGTCCTCGCAGGCGGTGCCGCACGGCGTGAGGACGGCCTCGAACCCGAGCTGGTCGGCGGCCCGCGCCACCTGGGCGAGGTAGCCGGGGCCGGGCTCACGCCGGTGGTCCTCGGGTCGGGACGCGGCCACCTCGCGGGAGTCGCCGCCGGTGGGGAGGAACCAGTGGATCGCCAGCATCCCGGCATTGTGCACCGGACCGGTCGGGTACTCGGAATCGGGGCCGGCCCCCGAGCGGCCGCGCCACCGGTCGCGGCACCGGGCCATTGGGGCCGTCCGGTGCGCCCGTCGTATCCTCTCGGCTCATGGAGCGTCCCACCCGGTTCGAGCACAGCCGCTGGGTCGGCGACAAGCGCAACCAGCGGGTCCACGACCTCGACCACTGCGAGCCTGACGTCATCGACGAGCTGATGGAGGCCCGGACCTACCTCAGCTACGGCCCCGACACCCTCGCCGAGGCCCGCAACCGTGGCTACCGGCTCTGCCGCTGTCCCGGCACCCGGGCCGTCCACGAGGCCGAGGTCGACATCGACGACCCGGCCGAAGCCAGCGCCTAGGTGCATCGGCCAGGGTTGGTGCCGTCCCGCGGCATGACGGGCCGGGGCTGAGGGTGGCGGTCGACGAGCATCCCGTCGCCTCGGGGGCGCTCACCCTCGTCGGGCACCTGGCCCGGCCCCGTGCCCGGAGCCGCGCCCGGCGGCCCGGCCTGGTCCTCACCCACGGGCTGCCGCCCGCCACCGCCGGCGCCGCCGACGCCGGCAAGGACCTGGCCGAGCTGGCCGACCGCATCGCCACCACGCTCGGCTGGATCGTCCTGGCCGTGCGCCTGCGCGGCGCCGGCGGCTCGGAGGGCGACTTCTCGCTCGGGGGCTGGCGGGCCGACATCGGCGCCGGGCTGGCGTCCCTGCGTCAGGTGCCCGACGTGGGGCGCACCTGGCTGGCCGGCTTCGGGACGGGCGGCGGGCTGGCGATCTGCGCCGGTGCGGCCGACCCCGACGTCGTCGGCGTCGCCGCCCTCGCCGCCCCGGCCGACTTCGACGACTGGGCCAGCCATCCCCGCCGGCTCCTCCAACACGCCCGGGAGATCGGGATCATCTCGACCCGGGGCTTCCCGACCCAGCCCGAGGTCTGGGCCCGGGAGCTGCGCGAGACCCGTCCGGTCGCCGTCGCGGCCCAGCTCGCCCCCCGGCCGCTGTTGCTGGTGCACGGGGCCGACGACGAGGCCGTCCCCCAGTTCGACGCCCGCTTCCTGGCCGACTCGCACGGCACCGCCGAGCTCCGGATCATCGGTGGCGCGGGCCACCAGCTCCGCCACGACCCCCGCGCCATCGCCGTCCTCCTCGGGTGGCTCGACCGCCAGGCCAACACCGAACTTTGAGCGGGTAGGACCGCCCAGCGGAAGAGATCACTCAAAGTTCGCGGTGATGGGCACGGAGCGTGAACGGGTGGGCACCCGAATGGCTACCAGCTGCCCCCGCCCCCACCGCCTCCTCCGCCCCCCGAGAAGCCGCCCCCGGAGAAGCCCCCGCCCCCGCTGAAGCCCCCACCGCCGGAGGGCGCCGGGGCCGTCGTGGTCGAGCTGAACGAGCCCGGGTAGATCGCCGGGTACAGGACCGCGGACGTGGCGGCGACCTCGGCCGGCGGCACCGACGAGGCGGAGAGGGCGTGGTTCCAGGCATCGGCCTCGTCGAGGGCGACGGCCCAGGCCGCGTACTCCCGGAGCAGGCCGTTCTGCCAGGCCCACTCCACGTGCTGGGCCTCGCTGTCGTGCAGGAACCGGCGGAACGACTCGGCCCGGAGGGCGATCGCCGAGCCGGCCGCCGACAGGCTGCGGGTCAGAGGCCGGTAGGCCACGAGGGCGGCGAGCCCCGACACGCCCACCCCGGCCGTCACCGCCGCCAGGCCCGAGCGCAGCCCGGCTGCGGCCGACCCCAGCCCGCCGATGGCGAGGAACACCGCCGGGAGGATGCACCCGACCGGTGGCACCGAGGCCGAGCCCGTGGCCGCCCCCGTCGCCCCACCGAACCGGGGCGGCCGCCGTCGGAACACGCCCGCCGACAGGACCCAGGCGTCGATGGCCCGCCCGGCGTCGGACCACGCGGCTGCGAAGTCCGGGTCGTAGGAGCCCAGGGTGACCCGGGTGGCGCCGCCCAGGGCGCGGTTGAGGATGGCGGCCGACGCCGGGTCGGCCTCGGCCGCCCTCGGCCCGGGCCGGAGCGACACCGTCCCGGACTCGTCCCGGTCGAAGGTCAGGACGTCGTGGCCGGCCAGGCTCGAGAACCAGGCCCCGACGGTGCGGGCGTCGATCGTCTCCCGCAGCACGACCGCCGCCTGCCACGGCTCGACCCCCTTGGGCGGGACGAACTCGATGCCGGCCAGCTCGCCCATCCGGCTGTCGGCCACCAGCTCCACGCCCGGCAGGGGCGGGGGTGGCTCCGACGGCGTCGGCAGGTCGGCCCCGAAGTCGCCGTGGGCCGGGTCGAACGCCGCCGCGGTGGCGCCGCCCGGGGCCACCTCGTTGCGGCCCAGCTGGCGGCACACCAGGAACGTCGCCGCCGTGACGGCTGCACCCAGGCCGGCCACGACGAGGGCCCACGTCAGTCGGGCCGAGCCGTCCCGGTCGACGAAGGGCGGCAGGTCGGGGAGCGTGGCGGCCCGGGTCGTGACCACGTCGCCGTCGACGGTGACGCCCTCGTGGTCGCCCAGGCCGTCGAGCTCGGACCGGTAGCCGCCGTCGACCTCGTCGATCGGGCACCGCTCGGTCGAGCCCAGCGGGCCGGTGAAGCACCGGGGCGAGGCCAGCTCCGCGCCCAGGATGGTGACCGTCGCCCGCTCGCTGGGGACGTCCAGCTCGGTGCCGATGGCGTTGAGGGCGAAGCGGTCGCCGACGATCGTGGCCGGCAGCACGTAGGTGAGGACGTAGCGGTGCCGGCCGCCGATGGTGACGTCGGGGTCGCCGACCCGGATCTCGGTCTGGTCGCCGACCGACGAGACCCTCACGTCGTCGGGGGCGGTGGGGGAGGAGACGGTGATGTCGGTGGGGATGCCGCCGCTCGACGGGATCAGGCGGTAGATGCCGTGCCGGGCGTCGCCGCCGAAGTCCCAGTCGAGGACCTCGCGGACCTGCACGGTGCGGTCCTCCCGCACCACCGCGGTGACGTCGTAGGCGGTGATGCGCTCCGCCCCGACCGCCGGGCCCAGGCAGCCGGCGAAGGTCAGCCCCCCGAGCACCACGACCAGGAGGGCGAGGGCCCCCGTGCGTCCCCGCATCGACCGGCCGATCACCAGGACCCCCCTCCGCCGCCCCCGTCGCCGCCGCCGACGCTGCCGCCCCCTCCGTCGCCGTCGGAGCTGCTCGGGGCGGTGTGCGACGAGGCGAACGACGAGGCGTGGATCGCCGGGGCCATCACCGCGGTGGAGTAGGCGGCCTCCTCGGGCGGGACCCCGGACGCGGCCAGGGCGTGATTCCACGCATCGGCCTCGTCGAGGGCGACGGCCCAGGCCGAGTACTCCCGGAGCAGCCCGTGCTGCCAGGCCCACTCGACGTGCTGGGCCTCGCTGTCGTGGAGGAAGCGGCGGAACGACTCGGTGCGCAGGGCGATCGCCGACCCCCGCCAGCTCAGGCTCCGCACCAGCCGCCAGTAGGCGCCGACCGCCACGAGGCCGGGGAGCAGGACGGCGAGGAGGATCGCCGCCGGCACCTGGGCGAAGGCCACGGTCTGGTTCAGCCACACCAGGCCGACGGCCACGGGGATGCCGACGCCCAGCCCGACGCCGAGGACCATCCCGAGGGTCGAGGCCGAGCTGCCGGCGCTCGGCGGCCGCCGCCGGAACACGCCCGAGGATCGCACCCACCCCTCGACCGCTCGGCCGGCCTCGCCCCACGCTCCGGAGAAGGCCTCGTCGTAGGCGCCGAGGTCGACCGCCGGCCGCCCAGCGAGGGCACGGTTCAGGATCGGTGCCGCGGTGGTGTCGGCCGCGGCGGCCTCGGAGCCGGGCTCGAAGCGGACCCCGCCCCACGGGCTGGCCGAGAACCGGACCACGTCGTGGGCCGCCAGGGAGGCGAACCAGGCGCCCACCGTCCGCCCGTCGATCGCCTCCCGCAGCACGGCCGCACCCTGCCAGGGTTCGATCCCGCCGGGCGGGGCGAACTCGAGCCCGGCCAGCTCGCCCATCTTCTCGTCGGCCACCATCCGGACGCCCGGCGGCGGGGTGTCGACGTCGTGGGCCGGACCGAAGCGTTCGTCGCCGTAGGGGGCGAAGGCGGCCTCGGTCGCTCCGTCGCCGGCCACCTCGTTGCGCCCGATCCGCCGGAACCACAGGTACACGCCCAGCCCGGTGACCAGCCCGAGCAGCCCGGTGGTCACCCCCCAACGGGCCCGAGCACCGGGCTCGCGCTCGGTCATCGGCGTGACGGCCGGAAGACCGCCCTCGGTGACGGCGCCGACCGAGGCCTCGACCGTGACGCCCCGGTTCGCCCCGAGCGACTCGACGTCGGCCCGGATGCCACCGTCGACGGTCTCCACCTCGCAGGTGGCCGTCGAACGTTCCTCGCCCCGGAAGCAGGCCACGTCGGTGAGCTCGGCCCCGACGATCCGGGCATCGAGCCGCTCGATCGGCACGTCCCACCGGGTGCCGACCAGGTCGAGGGCGATGCGCCCGTCGCGGACGGCGGTGCGCAGGACGTAGCTGATCTCGTAGCGCTGGCGGCCCCGCACCCGCTGGGCCGGGTCGCCGATGCGGACCCGCACGTCGGTTCCCTCGGTGCTGAGCTGGACGTCGTCGGGGGCCCCGGGCGACGCGACGACGATGGCCTCGGGCCGCCCGGCCATGCCCACCGGGATGTCGCGGAAGATGCCGTGCTTGTCGACCGCGAACGGCCCGAACTCCCAGTCGATGACCTCTCGGATGCGCACCGACCCGTCCGCCTGGACCTGGGCCACGACCTGGTAGCCGACGATCCGCTCCCGCCCGACGGCGGGGCCGACCCAGCCGGCCGCCGCCAGCCCCACCACCACAGCCACCGCGACGAGGACGGCGAGGTGCCGCAGCGGCATGCGGAGGCGCACGGGACCTAGCCCTTCGCCTCGGCGCGCGCTCTGGCGGCCGCCTTCTGCTCCTTCTTCCAGGCCCGCACCCGGTCGAACGCCTCCCGGGAGTCGACGTCGGCCACCGAGAGCCGGCGGCCGTCCCCGAACTCGCCCGCCGCCTCTCGCCAGCCGTCGGGCTCGACGCCCAACCGCTTGGCCAGCAGGGCGATGAAGATCTGGGCCTTGTCCTTCCCGAACCCGGGTAGGGCGAGCAGCCGGTGGAGCAGGTCGGCCCCGTCGGCGGCATCGGCCCAGAGGGCCTCGGTGCGGCCGTCGTAGTCCGCCACGATGGCGGCGCACACGGCCTGGGCCCGCTCGGCGAAGGCCTTCGGGAAGCGGTGCAGCGCCGGAGGCCCCTTGAACAGGGTCACCATCGCCTCCGGGTCGGCCGCGGCGATGGCGGCGGCGTCGAGCCGGTCGGTGCCCATCCGCTCGGCCAGGTCGTAGGGGGACCGGAACGCCTTCTCCATCGGGATCTGCTGGTCGAGGAGCATGCCGAGCAGGAGGGCGAGGGGGTCGACGAGCAGCAGCGCGTCGGCGGCGTCGTCGCCGGTCACGGGGAAGGTCGGGGGAGCCACGGCCCTGACGGTAGCGGTGCCCGGGCGCCGTGGGGGCCGTCGCCTACGGTCGGGGCGATGACCTCGCCGGCCCGCTCGCGTCGCCCCGCCCGCCGGCTCCGCTGGGGGGCCGTGGCCCTGGCGCTGGCCGTGCTCGCGGGCTGCTCGGACGGCGACGGCGGGGCGAGCGACAGCACCGATCCCGTCGAGTCGGGCCTGAGCGACAGGGTCGCGGTCACCGCGGCCGACGCCCGTCCGTTCGAGGTCGACCTCGACGACGTCGCCGGCGTCGGGACCCCGCTCGGCGGTGGGCTGTCGGTGCCGGAGGGCGCCCTCCTCCAGGGCGTCACCATCCCCGACCTGGTCGGTGGCGGCTATCGGGCGCTGCTCCTGGTCACCGGCGACCCGGTCCAGGTGTTCGACGCCATCGAGGCCCAGGCGTCGTCGCTCGGCATGACCGGGTCCGGCGCCTGCCTCGGCAACGAGCTCCTCGTGGGGTGCAGCGGCACCTACGTCGACGGCGCCGACGGCGAGACGCTCTCCGTGAGCGTGAACCGCCAGGTGACCGAGACCGGGGTGGTGTCGGGCGCCGGGCTGAACTACCGGCCGCCGGGCACCCACGACGGCCCGGCCCCCAGCACACCCCTCGGCCCGCCGACCGCACCCCTCGCCGCGGTCGCCCTGCCCGGCTCGGTGCCGCCCCCGTCGGACGACGACGTGGCCCTCGCCGTCCGCATCCCGGGGACCCCGATGCGGGCCCTGGAGCGGGGCAGCGTCCTGGTCGGTCTGCCCGGGCCGTGCGCCTGCGAGGGGCAGGGGTGGTCGTTCGTGGTGCGGCTCACCGGTCTCCCGCGCGACGTGCTCAACGGCTACGCCCGGCAGTTCAGCGACCTGGGCGAGCCGCCGGACCTGGAGGACCGCCGCCGCGACGACGTCACCGTCTACGGCGTCCGGATCGGGGAGGGCGACGCCACCGCCGAGATCCGGGCCCTCGTGCCCGACGACGGCCCCTCCTACGCCATGGTCACCGTCCGCCCGGGCTAGGGGTTGTCTCGTCGGAAAGCTCGCTGCGCTCGCTCTCCTCCTCGAACTGATCGGGCTCGCTGCGCTCGCACCCAGGTCCCAGCCGACATCGCCTCGTGCCTCGGCGACGATCGGCTTCGTCCGAGGGGAGGCCCCTCGGGCTCCCCAGCGGCTGCGCCGGGGCGCTGGTCTCCCGCGGGAGGCCGGCTCATAGCGTTCGTGTTGGTGGCGGCCTCGTCGGGGTGACTGAGAGTGTTCAGCGGGTCCAGGGGGGGGCGACGTCGGGGTCGATGCCGTGGCGGGCGGCGGCCTTGGCCGGCTCGGACGGGTCGACCACCCCACCCCGGGCCAGCGCCGAGAGGACGGCGACGACCACGTGGCCGGCGTCGGTCTCGAAGAACCCCCGCAGCGCCTCGCGGGTGTCGGAGCGGCCGTAGCCGTCGGTGCCGAGCGACGTCCACGGCCGGGCGACCCAGCGGGCGATCTGGTCGGGCACGGCGGCCAGGAAGTCGGTGACGGCCACGACCGGGGCATCGCTCACGCCCAGCAGCTCGGTCACCCGGGGCATGCGGGGTGCCTCGGTGGGGTGGAGCCGGTTCCACCGCTCGACCTCCAGGGCCTGCTCCCGGAGCTGCTTCCAGCCCGGCGCGCTCCACAGGTCGACGTGGACCCCGTGGTGCTCGGCCAGCTCGATCTGCGCCGCGGTGGCCGCCAGGTGGGACGTCCCGGAGAACAGCACCGATGCCGCCGGCTCGGCCCCCTCCTCCTGCGGCGCCTTCCACCGGTAGAGGCCCTCGACGATCCCGTCACCGACGCCCTCCGGCATCGGGGGCATGACGTGGTTCTCGTTGTAGAGGGTCAGGTAGTAGAAGACGTCGTTCCCGTTCGGGCCGTACATGTCACCGATGCCATGGCGCACCAGGGTCGCGACCTCGTAGGCGAAGGCTGGGTCGTAGGCCCGGCACACCGGCACGGTGGAGGCCAGCAGGTGGCTGTGGCCGTCCTGGTGCTGGAGGCCCTCGCCCAGCAGGGTGGTGCGCCCGGCGGTGGCCCCGAGGAGGAAGCCCTTGGCCCGGTGGTCCGACGCCTGCCAGATCAGGTCGCCGACCCGCTGGAACCCGAACATCGAGTAGAAGATGAAGAACGGCACCATCGGGACGCCCCGGGTGGCGTAGGCGGTGGCGGCCGCGGTCCACGATGCCAGGGAGCCGGCCTCGGTGATGCCCTCCTCCAGGAGCTGGCCGTCGAGGGTCTCGGTGTAGCTGAGCAGCAGCGAGTGGTCGACCGGCTCGTACTTCTGGCCGTGGGAGGCGTAGATCCCGAACTCCTTGAACAGGGAGTCCATGCCGAAGGTGCGGGCCTCGTCGGGGATGATCGGGACGATGCGCCGCCCGAAGCCCTCGGTGCGGGCCAGGGCGCGCAGCAGCCGGGTGAAGGCGGTGGTGGTCGACGCCTCGTTCTTGCCCGAACCGCCCAGCAGCTCGGCGAAGGCGTCGTCGGGCGGCAGCTCCAGGGGCCGCTTGACCCGCACCACCCGGGAGGGCAGCGAGCCGCCGAGGGCCTCGCGCCGTTCCATCAGGTAGGCGTGCAGGGGGCTGCCCTCGGCGGGCCGGTAGTAGGGCGGCTCGGCGTCGTCGGCCAGCGCCTCGGCCGGGATCTCCTCCTCCAGGTGCAGCCGCTCCCGCAGCGACCGCAACTGGGTCATCGTCATCTTCTTGATCTGGTGGGTGGCGTTGCGGGCCTCCACCCCTTCGCCGAGGGTCCATCCCTTGATCGTCTTGGCCAGGATCACCGTCGGTGCGCCCCGCTGCTCGGTGGCGGCCCGGTAGGCGGCGTAGAGCTTCTGGTAGTCGT
>CAYQGF010000070.1:4209-12127 GCA_964416885.1 uncultured Iamiaceae bacterium | reverse complement strand
CGATCATCTTCATGATCGAGCGCCAGATCGGCTGGATCCTCCAGGCCGTGCGCACGCTGGCCACCGAGAAGCGGCGGTGGGTCGACGTCAGGCCCGAGGTCCAGGCCGCGTCGAACGCCCGTCTCGACGCCGAGCTGGCTCGGACGGTGTGGGCCGGCGACTGCCACTCCTGGTACAAGGACGCCACCGGCCGGATCACCAACAACTGGTCGAGCTTCACCTTCCGCTACTGGCAGCGGACCCGTCACCTGCACCGCTCCGACCTGGAGCTCGGCCCGACGAAGTAGAACGATCCTGCCCGGAGGCGGGCAGGATCGTTGCCAAATACCGTTCTGATCGGCACACTCGGCCGACGTGGAGCTCACCGACCCGCTGGCTGACGTCGTCGCCCACCTGACCCGGACGACACCCCTCGGGCCGGAGATGAGCCGCCGCATCGTCGAGGAGGTCGTCGCCTTCCTCGACGAGCCGGTCGAGGCCCTGGTCCGCCGTCGCCACCGCGAGCTCCAGGCTCGCGGCCTGGCCAACGCCGAGATCTACCGACGCATCGCCGCCGAGCTGGCCGCCCGCCCGGTGGCCGCCCCCGTCCTGTCCGAGCGGCAGATCCGTCGCGCCATCTACGGCTGAAGAACGAAGAAGGAGACCCGTCATGTGCGGCATCATCGGCATCATCGGGCGCCAGCCCGCCGCCCCCGTCCTGCTGGAGGGCCTGGCCCGGCTCGAGTACCGGGGCTACGACTCGGCCGGCGTGGCCGTCGTCGGCCCCAGCGGGCTCAAGGTCCACAAGGCCGCCGGCCGGGTCGCCGAGGTGGCCGCCGGCCTGCCCAAGCGCTTCGGCGGCATCGTCGGCATCGGCCACACCCGCTGGGCCACCCACGGCGAGCCGACCGACGCCAACGCCCATCCCCACACCGACGCCACCGGCGAGCTGGCCCTGGTCCACAACGGGATCATCGAGAACGCCGAGGCCCTGCGCGACCTGCTCCCCCCCGACGCCGAGCTGCGGTCCGAGACCGACACCGAGGTCCTCGCCCACCTGATCAGCGCCCAGGAGGCCGACGACCTGGAGGAGCGGGTCCGTCTCGCCCTCCGCCTGGTCGAGGGGGCGTACGGCATCGCCGTCCTCGATGCCCGTCAGCCCGACCGCATCGTCGTGGCCCGCAACGGGAGCCCGGTCCTGCTGGCCATCGGCGACCACGAGATGCTGGTCGCCTCCGACGCCGCGGCCGTCGTCCGCCACACCGATCAGGTCGTGCACCTCGACGACGGGGAGCTGGCCGTGGTGCGGGCCGACGGCTACCGCACCCTCACCCTCGACGGGGAACCGACGGCCAAGGCGGCCGAGCCGGCCCAGGTGTCGGCGACGGCCCTGGACCTCGACGGGCACCCGCACCACATGCACAAGGAGATCCACGAGCAGCCGGCCGCGGTCGAGCGGGCGCTGCGAGGTCGGGTCGAGGCCCGCTTCGCCACCGCCCACCTCGGCGGGCTCGACCTGACGCCGCGGGACATCCTCTCGCTGCGTCGGGTCAAGGTCCTCGGCTGCGGGTCGGCCTACTACGCCGGGCTCTTCGGCGCCGGGCTGGTCGAGACCCTGGCCCGGGTCCCGGCCGACGCCGAGACCGCGGCCGAGTTCCGCTACCGCAACCCGATCGTCGAGCGCGACACCCTCTACGTCGCGGTGAGCCAGTCCGGTGAGTCGATCGACACCCTCATGGCGGTGCAGGAGGTCCAGCGCAAGGGCGGCACCGTCATCGGGATCGTCAACACCCCGGGGAGCACGATCGCCCGGACGTGCGGGGCCGGCATCTTCCTCCACGCCGGCCACGAGGTGTCGGTGACCTCGACCAAGACGTTCACCTCCACCGGCGTCGCCTTTGCCCTGCTCGGCCTGCTCCTGGGGCGGACCCGCGACCTCGGCCCCGCCGACGGGCGGCGGTTGCTCGACGGGCTGGCCGCCCTGCCGGGCCAGATCGAGACGGTGCTGGCGGCCGAGGAGGAGGCCGCGGCGGCCGCGAAGCTGGTGGCCGGGGCCGGGAGCGCCTTCTTCATCGGCCGGCTCGGTGGCTACGTCGCCGCCCTGGAGGGGGCGCAGAAGCTGAAGGAGGTCAGCTACGTCCACGCCGAGGCGTACCCGGCCGCCGAGCTCAAGCACGGCCCGCTCGCCCTCGTCGGCCCGGACATCCCGACGGTGGCCGTCGTGCCCGAGGGCGACCTGTGGGAGAAGGACATGGGGAGCCTGGCCGAGATCCGGGCCCGGCGGGGGCCGCTGGTCGTGGTGACCGACTCCACGCGCGACGTCGGTGACGCCATGGCGGTCCTCCGGGCCCCCCGCACCGAGCCCGAGCTGGCCCCGTTGCTGCTCGGCGTCCCCCTCCAGCTGCTCGCCTACCACGCTGCGGTGATCCTCGACCGCGACGTCGACAAGCCCCGCAACCTGGCGAAGAGCGTCACGGTTGAGTGAGCGGCGGTCTCATAACCTCGAACTTTGAGTGATCTGTGCCGCCCAGCGGTCCTACCCGCTCAAAGTTCGGGGGGTGGGACGGGCGTGGGTAGGGTCCGGAGCATGAGCACCACGCCCGTCCGCGTCGCCGTCACCGGGGCTGCTGGCCAGATCGGCTACAGCCTCCTGTTCCGCATCGCCGCCGGCGACCTGCTGGGCCCGGACACGCCGGTCAGCCTCCAGCTGCTGGAGATCACCCCGGCCCTCGGCGCCTTGGAGGGCGTGGCCATGGAGCTCGACGACTGCGCCTTCCCGCTGCTCGACAGCACGGTGCGCACCGACGACGCCGAGGTGGCCTTCGGCGACGCCGACATCGTCTTCTTCGTCGGGGCCATGCCCCGCAAGGACGGCATGGAGCGGGCCGACCTGCTCGGCGCCAACGGCGGGATCTTCGGCCCGCAGGGCAAGGCCCTCGCCGCCGCGGCCAAGAAGGACGTGAAGGCGCTCGTCGTCGGCAACCCGGCCAACACCAACGCCCTGATCGCCCTGGGCAACGCCGCCGGCCTCGACCCGACCCGCATCACCGCCATGACCCGGCTCGACCACAACCGGGCCAAGGCCCAGCTCGCCACCCGGCTCGGCGTCAGCACCAACGCCGTCAAGAAGATGACGATCTGGGGCAACCACTCCACCACCCAGTACCCCGACCTCACCCACTGCGAGGTCGACGGGCGCAACGCCTGGGAGGCCGTGGGCAACGAGGCCTGGATCGCGGAGGAGTACATCCCCACCGTCGCCAAGCGGGGCGCCGCCATCATCAAGGCCCGGGGCGCCTCGTCGGCCGCCAGCGCCGCCAGCTCGGCCATCGACCACGTCCGCGACTGGGTCAAGGGCACCCCCGAGGGCGACTGGGTGTCGATGGCGGTGGTGTCCGACGGCAGCTACGGCGTGCCCGAGGGCCTGGTGTCGTCGTTCCCGTGCACCACCGCCGACGGCGAGTGGTCGATCGTCCAGGGCCTCGACATCGACGACTTCTCCCGGGCCCGCATCGACGCCTCCACCGCCGAGCTGGCCGAGGAGCGCGACGCGGTCAAGGAGCTCGGCCTCATCTGATCGGGGCCGGGCCGTGGGCGCACCCTTCACGGCCGAGGACTTCCGGGACCTCGGCGAGCTGACCCTCGCCACCTGGGCGGCCGGTGTCGACCGCGACTGGTCGGTGCCGGCCGGCACCCTCGAATGGAGCTGCTGGCGCACCGCGGCCCACACCGTCGACTCGGTGCTGGCCCCGGCGATGTTCCTCGCCTCCCGGCGCCGCCACGCCTACCCGGTGCTCGACGACCTCACCGTCCCCGCCGCCGCCACGCCGGCCGACCTGGTGGACGACATGCGGGCCGTGGTCAACACCGTCTGGGGCGTGCTGGCCACCACCCCGCCCGACGCCGAGGCCATCATCCGGCGCCGCCCGGCCCCGGAGGTGGCCCCGGCCACCGACTTCCCGGCCCGCTGCGCCCTGGAGATGATCCTCCACACGTCCGACATCGCCGCCGGCCTCGGGCTGCCGCTCGACCCGCCCGCGGGGCACTGCCGCCGGCTCCTCGACCAGACCGCCCGCTGGCCGTCGGACCCGATCGAGCCCACCGACGACCCCTGGTCCGACCTCCTCGCCTCGTGGGGCCGCCCCCGCCCCTGACGTCCGGCCGGGGACGGTCATAGGGCATCTGCCCGATGCCGCGGCCCGGGCCGCGGCCTTACCCTCGCCCTGGCCCCGAGCGGAGGAGCAGCGAGGGATGCAGACGAAGCCCCGGGGGGCCAGGTGGGTGCGGGCCGCCGCCCTGACGGTCGTGGCGGCCATGGCGGTGACCCTCGGACCGGCCCCGGCCCGGGCCGACGACCCGCCACCCTCCCAGGTGCCGATCTCCATCTCGCTCTCCCCACCGCCGTACCTGCCGCCGCAGGTCACCTCCTCGATCGTCGTCGCCGAGCACCAGGTCGTCACGGTGGACAACCTCTCCATCAGCGACGTGCCCAGCCAGTGCTTCACCCTGTCGGGCTCGGAGCAGTTCTGCCTCGGCGACGGGGCCCCGGCGGGCAGCCCCACCATCCAGGTCTACGGCGAGGCCACCACCCCCGACCTGGTCCTCTCTGCCGACGCGAGGAACGGCATCCAGTGGATCGTCGACGAGGCGATCCAGGCCGTCAGCGCCCTCTACGACGTGCCCCAGGACAGCCGGATCGAGCGCTACGCCCGCGACGAGATCCGGTCCTACGTCCTCAGCCGGCTGCTCGACATCCTCGACAAGGCCGCCTACGGCCGGCCTCTGACCGCCCAGGAGCAGTCCGCCCTCACCTTCCTCCAGGGCCAGGTGCTCGCCGGCAACCGGGCCCTGGCCCGCTACACCTACGACGAGTACCGGCGCTACAACCAAGAGGGGTGCGGCTACCAGCCGGTCGCGGCGCCGGCCTTCGTGCCCGACCCTGTCGTCCTCCCGCCCGAGATCGTCTCCTGGTGTCGCATCCGCGCCGTGTCGATGAGCTCGATCTTCGCCCCGCCCCTGCCCACCGCGGACCAGTTCCAGGCCTGGGCCACCTACCGCCACGCCGACGAGCTCGGCCTCACCGCGCTCGGCGCGCCGACGGTCCGGGAGAACATGGCGGGGATCGCCCGGGTCGGCACCCTCATGGGCAGCGTGGTCCTCGCCGGCGGAGCGGCGGCGCTCACGGGAGCGCTCGTCGGTGCCAGCACGTCGGCGGCGGCGGCCATCGGGGGCGCCATCGGTGGCTGGTGGACCATCGCCGGGTCGGCCGCCGGCTTCGCGGCCGGCATCGTCGCCGTCGCCATCGTCGCGCTGGCGGCCATGGCCATCGGCATCTGGCAGCTCGTCGAGCGCGACCAGCTCGGCGCCACCATCACCGACCGGATGAACGCGACCGCGGCGCAGACCGAACCCTTCGGCCTCGACGCCCTCCGGGCGACCTACGGGGG
Organism: uncultured Iamiaceae bacterium; assembly: GCA_964416885.1. GTDB lineage: Bacteria > Actinomycetota > Acidimicrobiia > Acidimicrobiales > Iamiaceae > Iamia. The sequence continues at coordinate 6,701 of CAYQGF010000070.1, read as the reverse complement.
CCGGGACCTGGCCGCGGACCGGGCCTCGTGGACCGCGGCCACCCTGCCCGCGTACCGCCAGTCGGGCTCGGTGGCCCGGCTCCTCGAGCTCGTCACCCGGTGGACCTCGCTCTACTCCAGCGGCACCCCCCGCCCGGACCCCACCGACATCTGGGCCGACAACGCGACCACGGCGAGCGACCTCCGCCTCCGGGTGACCGACGGGGACGGCGCCAGCCACGTGGGGACGTCGATCTCGGTCCCGGTCAAGGGCGGGGGCCGAGCCTCGGTGCGCTTCAACGGGTCGTGGATGATCGTCACCCCTGACGGCGGTCAGGCCCACCCGTCGCTCGACGTGAGCTTCCTCGACGCGGCGGGCCACGAGGTCGTGGCCAGCCGCCGCCCCGGCGCCGGGACCACCCAGCAGTTCGTCGTCCAGCGCACCGACGGCGAGGGCGGGCCGACGCTCGTCGACGCCATCAGCTACCGCGACGAGACCGGCGCCGTCGTCTCGGCCGAGGTGCTCCCCCCGATCCAGGAGGCGGTGGCGTACCCCCGCCCGTCGGTGGCGGGCCGCCTCCTGCCCGGTGTCGTCCACCGGCTCCGGCCCAACCCGGTGACCGCTGACGACCAGGTCGGCGCCCCGGGCTTCGTCGACGGCTACGACTACGAGTGGTCCCTCCGCCGGATGGACAGCAGCACCGGCGCGTGGGTCACCGTCCCGCTGGACGCCGACGCCACGGGGGACAACGCGACCTACGGCGCCAGCTTCGTCCCCACCCAGACGGGGCAGTACCAGGCCACCGTCACCATGCACGACCGCAGCGACGCCACGCGCGACGCCACCGGGGTGGTCGACTTCACCGTCGTCCCCCCGGAGATCGAGGTCCGGGACGCCACGCTGGTCGACCATCCCGTCGACCAGACCCTCGACCTGTCGTTGCGGCTGGTCGAGAACGTCCCCGACGACGACCTGACCATCACCGTCCAGTGGCCGGGGGAGCTGGGCTCCGACGCGCCGGGACCGGTGACCGAGGTCCAGCGGGCCTGCATCGCCGGCAGCCCGTGTGCGGCCATCACGACCCTCAGCCATCCGATCGGGGTCATGACCGACCTGCGGGGCGACGTCACCGTCTCGGTCCGCAACCGCTACGGCGGGGCCGTCACCCGGTCGATCCCCATCACCACCCCGGCCCGGCCGTCGTTCGTCGCTCCGCCGGTCGACCCCGACGACGGCCAGGACGGGGTCGTGAGCTTCGACAGCTACGTCACCCACCTCGAGCTGCCCGTGGGCGCCGACGCCAACCCCAACTACGTCGTGGCCGGCATCGCGCCCGGCGCCGACCCCGATCCCTCGCCGTCGTTCATGATCACCGACCCGGCCCATCCCGGCCCGCCGTTGGTCGCGGTGGACGTCCGGGGCGACGGGACCTTCCTGGTCAGCATGGGGGAACGGGAGGGCCAGCCGGTGGTGATCGCCCGGGGCGTCCCCCGGGTCGAGGACATCGGGACCTACGAGGTGCCCCTGCTGGTCCAGCAGAGCAACGGGGCCCGCTCCACCCTGGTGCTCCAGATCGACGTGGTGGCGGCCCCGGGGGACCGCGTCCGGGCCGGGCTGTTCAGCGACGTCGACCCCGCCGACTTCTCCGTCGACCGTCCGCCCACGATCACACCGGCCCTCCTCGGCGGGCGCGCCGGTTGGGGCGCCTACCAGGGCGACCTCTGCCTCTCGGTGAGCTCCAACGCCGGCAGCAACGAGGTGTGCCGCGCCGCGTCCTCCTTCTTCGACGACCAGGGCCAGGCCCTGCCGTTCCCCTACCCCGAGCTGGTGCCCGACGGCCTGGGCCCTGCCGACGGCATCTACCGGATGCGGGCCTGGTTGCCGGCGGCCGAGCACACCTACCCGGTGCCGACCGGGGTGACCTTCGCCATGCGGGCCGGCTCGGGCCCGCCCCGCATCGTCGCCCTGTCGTGGGACGGCGGGGCGGGCGAGGCCACGATCGAGGTCGAACCGGGGTCGGAGGCTCGCCCCGTGACCGACGTGGCGTGCTCGGTCGACGGCGTCAGCGTGGCGACCTGCTTCGGCCCCGGGGGCGGGACGTGGGCACCGACCGGTCTGACCCCGGGCGAGCACACGCTCCGGGTGCTGGTGACCGACGCGACCGGGAACTACGCCACGCGCTCGCTGGACCTCACCGTGCCCGGCCCGCCACCGGCGCAGGTCGAGGGCGACTACGACGGCGACGGCCTGACCGACCTGGCCGTCTTCCGGCCCAGCACCGGGGGCTGGCACGTCGAGGGGATGGGCACCGTCCACCTGGGACTGGCCGACGACGTGCCGGTGCCGGCGGACTACGACGGTGATGGTGTGGTGGAGCGGGCGGTGTTCCGGCCGGCGGGTGGGGGTTGGTACGTCGAGGGTGGTGGCGACCCGGTGTTCTTCGGGTTGGCGGGGGATGTGCCGGTGCCGGCGGACTACGACGGTGATGGTGTGGTGGAGCGGGCGGTGTTCC
>CAYQGF010000070.1:0-4109 GCA_964416885.1 uncultured Iamiaceae bacterium | reverse complement strand
GGCCGGCGGGTGGGGGTTGGTACGTCGAGGGTGGTGACGGCCCAGTGTTCTTCGGGTTGGCGGGGGATGTGCCGGTGCCGGCGGACTACGACGGCGACGGTGTCGTCGACCTGGCCGTGTTCCGTCCCTCGACCGGCACCTGGCACGTGCGAGGGATGGGTTCGATGTCGCTCGGCCGGGACGGGGACGTGCCGGTCGAGGGCCAGTTCGACGGCCAACCCGGCCTGGACCTGGCCGTGTTCCGGCCCTCGTCGGGCACCTGGGTCGTCGCCGGCCGCGAGGACACGTCGTTCGGGCTCCCCGGCGACGTCCCCGCCGTCCGTCGACCGGTCCTCGCCGGCTCGTGACGTCGCCGAGGGCTACTTGAGGAACTTGCTGGTGGTGTTGTCGGCCAGGACCTTGCCGCCGGTCTGGCAGCTGGCGCAGTAGGCGACCTCGTAGGACCGGTAGGTGACGGCGCGGACCACGTCGCCGCAGTCGGGGCACTCCTCGCCCTTGCGGTGGTGGACGGCGCCCGGTCGGTCCTTCGACGCGCTCATGTCGGCCCGGCCCCGCTCGAAGGCCAGGCCCTCGGTGATGCAGGCCCGGATGGCCTCGACCAGCCGTTCGGCGTCGGCGGCGGTGAGCTTGCCGGTCATGGCGAACGGCGACAGCCGGGCCCGGTGGCACACCTCGTTGGCCAGCCGTCGGCCGATGCCGGCGATGACCCTCTGGTCGCGGAGCACCCCGTGGATGCGGCCGTTGGTGGCCTGGAGGAGCGGGAGCAGGTCGTCGGGGCCGACGGCGTCGGCCTCGGGGCCGAGGTGGTCGAGGGGTGGCTGGGCCTCGGGGTCGCCGTCGACCACCCACACGCCGGCCCGGCGCTCGGTACCGGCCTCGGTGAGCAGCAGGGCGCGGCCGTCGTCGAACACCCAGCGGGCCACACCGCCCCGGGGCTTGGCCGACTGCTTCTCGTCGGGCCGGAGCCGGCCCCCCTGCATCAGGTGGACGACGAAGGTGGCCACCCCGAAGTCGAGGAGCAGGTGCTTGCCCCGCTGGCCGACGTAGGCGAGCGGGTGCTCGACCGCCACCTCTGGGGCCGGGGCGTAGGTCTTGAGGGCGGTGAACGAGATGGGCCGGAAGCGGGCCAGCCCGGCTCCGGCGAAGCTGGCGTCGAGGCGCTCGGCATGGGCGCGGACCTCGGGCAGCTCGGGCACTAGGGGACCTCGCCGGTCGGGCCGTCGGCGGCGCGGACCGGTGCGAACAGGTCGCCCAGGTCGCGCAGGGCGGGGGCCAGCTCCAGCAGCAGGGCGACGTCACCGCCCAGCTTGACGTCACCGAGCACGAAGGCGGTGCCCGCGGCCTGCTCGCCGTCGGCGATGCGCCGCGCCATGTCGGGCCCTTGCGAGAACGTCACGTCGGGGTCGTCGGGCCAACCCGCCACCACCGCCACCTCTCCGTCGTCGAGGACCAGGTGCCAACGGGTTCGCCGGCCGGCCTCGACCACCTCCTGGCCGATGGTGAGGTGGCGGCCCCGCGACGCCTCCCGGAGCCCCTCGGCGGCGCGCGCCGCGGCGTCGGCGGCCGCCACCCACTCGTCGCTCCCGATCTCCGGCACCCGACCAAACTAGAGGCCCGGCGATCCGGCCCGACCGACGCCTACCATCGCCGTCCGTGGCCCCCGATGCTCCCCCTCCCGTGTCGCCCGAGGCGGAGCGTCGCCACCCGCCCGGCCCCGAGCCGCTGTGGAACGAGTCCTGGTACTTCGACTGGGCGCAGCCCGACGGCAGCCTCGGGGGCTACGTCCGCCTCGGCCTCTACCCCAACCTCGGGGTGGCCTGGTACTGGGCCTGCCTGGTCGGGGAGGGGCGGCCGCTGGTCACCGTGATCGACCACGAGGTCCCGGTGCCCGGCACCGGCCTGGAGGTGCGCACCGAGGGCCTGTGGGCGGCCCACAACCTGGAGACGCCGCTCGACCACTGGTCGCTCGGCTGCGAGTCCTTCGCCGTCAGCGTCGAGGACCCGACCGAGGTGTACCGGGGCGACCTCCGGGGCGATCGGGTGCCCTTCGGCTTCGACCTGGAGTGGGAGACCGTCGGTGGCGTCTACCCGTACCCCGGGGTCGACCGCTACGAGGTCCCGTGCCGGGTCCACGGCGAGGTGCTGGTGGGCCAGGAACGGATCGAGGTCGACGGCGTCGGCCAGCGCGACCACTCGTGGGGGGTGCGGGACTGGTGGAGCTACGCCTGGTCGTGGACCTCGTCGGCCCTCGACGACGGCACCCGCACCCACGCCACCCAGGTCGAGGCCGACGGGGTCGAGCTGTACCAGACCGGCTACGTCCAGCCGCCCGGGGGCCGGCCCGAGCCGGTCGCGTCGGTCCGGCGGAGCCAGGAGCTGGGCCGCGAGGGGCTGCCCGAGTCCGGCGAGGTCCGGCTCGACGACCTGGAGCTGGCCATCGAGCCGCTCTCCTTCGCCCCGGTCCTGCTGACCGCGGACGACGTGCTCCCCGCTCCGGGCGTCTCCGGCGCCGGGCCGCTCGGGCCCAGGCGGACGTCACGGTTCCCCCGCGCCCTGTGCTGGTACCGGGCCACCGACGGGCGGACGGGCGTGGGCTGGACCGAGTGGAACCAGCCCGGCTGACCTCCCGCTAGGCCCGGGGGCTGCGGTCGCGGCTGCGGGACACGACGGCGTCGGCCTCGATCTCGACCCGCCAGCGCTCGTCGAGCAGCTGGGCCACGACCACGGTGGTGTTGGCCGGGCGGACCCCGCCGAACACGTGCCGGTGGGCGCGGGCCACGGCATCGAAGTCGCCGGGGTCGACCAGGTACACCCGGGTGCGGACCACGTCGGCGATGTCGCTGCCCGCCTCGATCAGGGCGCCCTCGATGATCTCCAGGCAGCGGCGGGCCTGGGCCTCCACGTCCGTGTCGACCGATCCGTCGGGGAGCTGCGGGGCGGTGCCGGCCACGTGGACCTGGTCGCCGGCCCGCACGGCCCGGCAGTAGCCCATCAGCAGCTCCCACGGCCCCCCGCTCGACACCCGACGACGATCTCCGTCCATGTCAGGACACTATTGCTGGCACGCTGGGCGGCCATGGACGGCATGGAGGCCTACGAGCGCTCGGCCGAGGCCTACGACCTCGTCTACGACGGCATCGGCAAGGACTACGCGGCGGAGGCCGCCGCGGTGACGGCGCTGGTCCGGGAGCGGCACCCCGCGGCCCGCACCCTGCTCGACGTCGCCTGCGGCACCGGTGGCCACCTGCGGCACCTGCGGGAGGGCTTCACGGTCGAGGGCGTCGAGCTCAGCGGGCACATGGCCGCCCGGGCCCGGGCCCGCCTCCCGGGCGTGGAGGTCCACGAGGGCGACATGCGGCTGTTCTCCCTCGGTCGGACCTTCGACGCGGTGACGTGCCTGTTCTCGTCGATCGGCTACACCCGCACCGTCGAGGACCTGGCCCGGGCGGTCACGGCCATGGCCGGCCACCTCGTCCCGGGCGGGGTCCTGGTGGTCGACGGCTGGCTCACGCCCGACCAGTGGGACGACGGCCGGGTCGAGGCCATCGCGGCCGAGGCCCCGGGCCGGGCCGTGGCCCGCACCTGCCGGTCGTGGCGGCTGGGGCGCACCAGCGTCCTCGACATGACCTGGGTCGTCACCACCCCGGCCGGGACCGACACCTTCGCCGAGCGCCACGAGCTGGGGCTGTTCACACGCGACGAGGCCCGCACCGCCCTGGCGGGTGCGGGCCTCGTCGAGGTGGTGGAGGTCGCCGGTGCGGTCGACGGCCAGCGGTCCCGCTGGGTCGCCTCGGCCCCCCAGCGATGACGGCACACAAAGGGGTCAGACCCCTTTGTGTGCCGTCTCGGGTCAGGCTCCGGCGGTCTCGGGGGCCTTGCCGAAGACGCCCTTGCTGAAGGCGATGGCGCCGACGACGACCACGGCGGCGAGGACGGCGATCACGATGCCGCCGACCTCGACGTTCTGCTCGAGCTGCTGCAGCCCCGCCTTGTCGTAGAAGCCGATGATCGCCGGCAGGATCAGCAGCGACACCAGGTTCATCACCTTGATCAACGGGTTGAGGGCCGGGCCGGCGGTGTCCTTGAACGGGTCGCCGACGGTGTCGCCG
>CAYQGF010000069.1:9506-12496 GCA_964416885.1 uncultured Iamiaceae bacterium | reverse complement strand
GGGCGTAGTCGGCCTTGTCCATCGAGTACCCGGCCACGGGCCACCTCCTCGGTCGGGGCCCAGGGTACCCCCGGGGGGTACGGATGGCGCCCCGGTGGGGCGGGCGGCTACGGGAGGGTGCGGCCCGTCCAGGAGCGGCCGTCCCAGTAGCGGTGGCCGGTGCCACCCATGGGGTCGGGGTACCAGCCGGCGGCCACCACGGGGACCGTGGCGGGCGTCGCCCGGGAGCGGCCGGCACGGCTGGCGACCACGACGGTGCCCACCGCGACCAGGCCGACGAGGGCGACCCACAGGAGGATGCCGGTGCTGCCGCCGTCGCCCGACGAGCCGATCGGTGCACCGGAGCCGCCGTCGAAGCTCTCGTCGAGGATGCCGGCGGCCTGCTCGTCATCGACGGTCGGCTCCGGCGGGAGGACGTCGTCGCCGGTGGGCCCGGTCTCCTCGGTCATCCACAACGGGTCGTAGCCGGTGTCGGGCACGACCCGGAACGGCTCGGCCGCGAACGCCTCGGTGTCGACGTCGGCGAGCAGCGGGGCGATGTCGCTCCGGACCGGCAGCGTCGGCTCGTCGGACAGCCACCACACCGCGTCCTGGACGGCGACCTCGTCGGCGTCGAGGGCTGCGGCCCGGCGCATCGTGTCGGCCAGCACCTGGTGGGCCGGTTCGAGCGGGTGCACCACGGTGGCCTCGTACGGGTAGCTGTCGCCCAGCTCGGCGCAGTAGACGGCGAGGTCGAAGCGGTTGTTGCCCGGCTCGACCCGCACCGTGGGGGTCCCGCCCGAGGCCGCGACCTCGACGACGTCGGGGGTCTCGGGCGGACCGACGACCAGCGTCTGGTCGCCCTCGGCGTCGGTCGCGACGAGCGTCCCGAAGGGGACCGCCACCTCGATCGCCTCCGCGCCGTCGTTGACGATGCGGACGTCGAGGCCGGCCGAGTCGTCGGCCCCGACGGTGGCGCCGCCGCGGAGGCCGTCGACCGAGCCGGCGAGGACGTCGCTCAGGGTGGGGGCCGCGGTGGCCTCCTGGGCCCCGGCCGCCGTCGGCGCCAGCCCGAGGGTGGCGACGACCAGCACGGCGGGCACCAGCAGCAGGCGGAGCCCGGCCCGACGGGACGCCGGACGGCGGGGGGTGCGTCGGGGAGCGGATCGACGGGCCATGGGTGCCTCCAGGCGACGTGACGTGGTCCGACGGTACCCCTCCATGGCCGCGTCGTCCTCGCGAGAACGGGGGTGGGCGCCCCCCGTTTTCGCTCCCGACCCCGTTCTGGGATCAGATCTGGTCGCCCCGACGACCGTTTCTGCTCCCAGAAGCTTCACCCGGGGCCACCGGAATCGTCCCCACTACGGAGGAGATCAGGCGTCGTGGACCCGAAGGACCGCAGGAAGCTCGCCGCCCTGGCCGGGGCCGCCGCCGTCGCCGGTGCGGTGCTGTGGCGTCGCCGGTCCGACGCCGACGCCGACACCGATGTCGCCGCCGCCACGGCCACGCCGGTGATGGGCGCCTCGGCGCTGGGGCGCAACGCCCGGCTCGGGGTGGTCGGGGCCCGGTCGGCCGGCCGCTACGCGGCCCACCGGGCCCGGCGGACCTTCGCCGACGCCGAGCGGCGCGAAGCCCTCGACACCGAGTTCCAGATGCGGACCGCCGAGGACGTGGCCGCGGCCCTGGGCGACATGAAGGGCGCCCTGATGAAGATCGGGCAGATGGCGTCGTACCTCGACCAGGGCCTGCCCGAGCCGGTGCGCGAGGCCCTGGCCCAGCTCCGCTCCGACGCCCCGCCGATGGCGCCCGAGCTGGCCGCGCAGGTCATCCGGGAGCAGTTGGGCGCCGACCCCGACGACCTCTTCGCCGAATGGGACCCGGTGCCGATCGCCTCGGCCTCGATCGGCCAGGTGCACCGGGCGCTCACCAAGGACGACCGGGCCGTGGCGGTCAAGGTCCAGTACCCGGGCGTGGCGGCCGCCATCCGGTCCGACATGGCGAGCGGCACCGTCCTCTTCCACGGCCTCGGCGCCGCCTTCCCGGGCCTCGACCCCGGCCCGATCATCCAGGAGATCAAGGCCCGCATCACCGAGGAGCTCGACTACGCCCTCGAGGCCCGCAACCAGGCGCTGTTCTCCGCCGCCTACCGGGGTCACCCCTTCATCCACGTGCCCGAGGTGGTGCCCGAGCTGTCGACGGCCCGGGTGGTCACCACCGAGCTGGCCTCCGGCGTCCCGTTCGAGGACGTGGTGGCCGGCGACCAGGCCGACCGGGACCGGGCCGGCGAGGTCATCTACCGCTTCGTGTTCCGGAGCCTCTACCGCCTGCGGGCCTTCAACGGCGACCCCCACCCGGGCAACTACCTCTTCGGCGCCGACGGCACGGTCACGTTCCTGGACTTCGGGCTGGTGAAGCACTTCGCCCCCGAGGAGCTCCAGGTGTTCTCGGCGATGGTCGAGGCCATGAGCGCCGACCGGGACCACGCCAAGTTCCGGGCCATCGTCGAGGAGGTCGGCCTGCTCGCCCCCGGGCACCCGGCCACCGACGACCAGGTCGCCGACTACTTCGGCCACTTCTACGAGATGGTCGACCGCCGCGGCCCGTTCACCTTCACCCCCGAGTACTCCAGCGAGACCATGCGGCGGATCTTCGACCAGAGCGGTCCCTACGCGGAGCTCCAACGGGCGGCCAACGTCCCGCCGTCGTTCGTGATCGCCCAGCGCATCAACCTCGGCGTCTACGCCATCCTCGGCGAGCTGCGGGCCACCGGCGACTGGCGGGCGATGGCCGAGGAGCTGTGGCCCTTCGTCGACGCCCCGCCCCGCACCGAGCTCGGCCACCAGGAACACGAGTGGATCGCGCGGCGGGCCGCCGAGGGAGATCCCACCCCGTTGGCCTGAGGGCGGTCCGCCGCACAGCTCGTGCCCAGACAACGATCGCCACGTCCGCCGACTCCGGCTGGGGTGGCGGGGCGGGGTCGGCGGACGTGGCTGAGCCAGGCCGGACGGGCT
>CAYQGF010000069.1:0-9496 GCA_964416885.1 uncultured Iamiaceae bacterium | reverse complement strand
CTCAGCCGTAGGCGTGTCGAAGGGTGTCAGACACCCTTCGACACGCCTACGGCTGAGCGAGGACGAGGAGGAAGTCGAAGCTGCCCTCATCGGCGATGTCGGCGACGAAGGGCGGGGCCTGGACCGTCATCCCGTAGTCGGCCAGCGCGACAGGGACGAAGTCGCTCGGCGTGACCCGGAAGGTGTCGCCGTCGGCCGCCACGTCGACGTCGAAGGTGACCGGGTTGGTGACGCCGTGGATCGTGAGGTCGCCGGTGGCGGAGGCGGTGATCGTCTCGCCCGAGGTGAGGGCGTCGCCGACCTCGATCGGCGCGGTGAGGGCGAACGTCGCCTCCGGGAACTGGCCGGTCTGGAGGCCCTGGTCGCGCATGGCGTTGGCCCGGTTGGCGACGTTGGCACCGGGGGGCGAGTCGGTGAACTCGAGGCCGGTCATGTCGACGGTGACGTCGGCCGCGGTGACCTGGGTGCCCTCGACGGTGACCGAGCCCGACAGCGGGCCGGTGCGCCCCTCGGCCTGGTGGTCGGCGATGCCGCCGATCGTCTCGGTGATGACGATGGTGCCGGTGCTGGCGTCGCCGTCGATCGCCCACTCCCCGTCGGTGTCCTCGACCGTGCTGGCCTCGCACGGCGCCGGGTCGCACTCGGCGGTGGCCTTCTCGACGCTGTCGTCGCGGATGAAGAAGTACCAGACGAACGCCCCCACCGCGACCAGCGCGACGACCACCACGACCCCGATCAGCTTCTTCAGCATCCCCCCAGTCTGACCGACCGGCCGGGCCCCCGACCGGCGGTGTGGTCAGGACCCTCGCACCGAGGCGAGCAGGGCCGAGGTCGCCCGGGCCAGCAGGAGGGTGTCGACGCCGAGGCCGATGAAGGTCGCCCCGGCGTCCCGGTACGTCGCAGCCAGGGTGGCGTCGGTGGTGAGGACGCCGGCCGGCCGTCCGGCGGCCACGATGGCGCGCAGGGCAGCGGTGACGGCGGCGACCACGTCGGGGTGCCCGGCCGCCCCGAGGTGGCCCATGGCCGCGGCGAGGTCGGACGGGCCGACGAAGACGGCGTCGACCCCGTCGACGGTGGCGATGGCGTCGACGTTGGCGACCCCCTCCAGCGACTCGACCTGCACCACCAGGCCGGTCTCGTCGTCGGCGCTCGCCCAGTAGCCCGGCGTGCGGCCCCATCGGCTGGCCCGGGCCGACGCCACGCCCCGGCCGCCGCGCGGCGGGTAGCGGGTGGCCTGGACCAATGCCGCGGCCTGCTCGGCGCTGTCGACCATGGGCACCAGCAGCGTCGGCGCCCCCAGGTCGAGGAGCTGCTTGATCGCCTCGGGCGTGCCGCTGACGGGCCGCACGATCGGGCTGACCGGGTAGCCGCCGACGGCCTGGAGCTGGTGGAGCGTGGTGCGGAGGTCGTTGGGGGCGTGCTCGCCGTCGATCAGGACCCAGTCGAAGCCGGCCCCGGCGGCGATCTCGGCGGCCACCGGGTCGGCCAGGCTCAGCCACAGGCCGTACTGGACGCGGCCCTCGCGGAGCCCGTGCAGGAACCGGTTGTGGAGTGGGGCGGAGGCGTCGGGCATGGCACCCATCTCAGCGGAACCCGAGCTCGAAGGTGCCGAGCGGGCCGAAGTCGAAGCGGAGGTCGTCGCCGGCCCGCACGTCGACCGGGCGGGTGAACGAGCCGGCCAGCACGACCTGGCCCGCCTCCAGCCGGAGCCCGTGCTCGGCGTAGCGGCGGGCCAGCCACACCAGGCCGTTCGCCGGGTGGTCGAGCACCCCGGCCGCCACGCCGGTCTCCTCGATGGTGTCGTTGCGGTAGGCCAGGGCGCTCACCCAGCGCAGGTCGACCTCCCGGGGCCCGACCGGCGTGCCGCCGCAGACGATCCCGGCGTCGGCGGCGTTGTCGCAGATCGTGTCGAGGACGGTGCGGGTCCGCCCGGTGTCGGGGTCGCGACGGTGGCTCCGGGCGTCGATCAGCTCGACCGCCGGGGTGACGTGGTCGGTGGCGTCGAGCACGTCGTCGACGGTGACGTCGCCCGTCAGGTCGGTGCCGAGGACGAAGGCCAGCTCGACCTCGACCTTCGGGTCGCAGAAGCGCGCCGCGTCGAGCTCGGTGCCCGGTGCGAACACCATGGTGTCGGTGAGGAACCCGGAGTCCGGGGTCTCGATGGCCATGGCGGCCTGCATCGCCCGCGACGTGAGCCCGATCTTGTGCCCGACGAGCCGTTCGCCCGTCGCCCGCTTGAGGTCGAGCCACGCCGCCTGCACCCGGTAGGCGTCGTCCATGGTGATGTCGGGGTGCACCAGGGTCGTCTGGCGGACCTGGGTGGCCGTTCGTTCGGCCCGGTCGAGGAGGGCGGCCTCGGCCCGGACCTGCTCGTCGCTCAGCGCCATGGTCGTGTCACCCCCGTCAGCCCTCGGCCGGGTCGGAGTAGTTGAGGTTCACGGCCTTCACCTGGGTGTAGGAGAGCAGCTCCTCGAAGCTCTCCTCCCGGCCGATGCCCGAGTCCTTGGTGCCGCCGTAGGGGACCCCGAGGAAGTGCCGCGACGTCTCGTTGACCCAGACGTAGCCGGCGTCGAGGGCGGCCGCGAACCGGTGGGCGGTGCGGAGGTCCTGGGAGTAGACGCTGGCGGTGAGGCCGTAGGGGACGGCGTTGGCGACCCGGAGGGCCTCGTCGGCGTCGGCGACGGTGATCACCGAGAGGATCGGCCCGAAGACCTCTTCGTTGGCGAGGCGCATGGCCGGCGTGACGTGGTCGAACACCGTGGGCTCGACGAACCAGCCCCGGTCGAGCGGTGGGGTGGTCGCCCGCTCCCCGCCGACCAGGGCCTGCGCCCCCTCGTCCCGGCCGATGTCGAGGTAGCCCATCACCTTGGTGAACTGGACCTCCGACACGATGGCGCCGGTCTGGGTCGCGGGGTCGTCGGGCGGCCCGGCCCGGAGCGAGGCGACCTCCTCGGCCACCCGCTCGACGAAGCTGTCGCGCACCTCCGCGTGGACGATGAGCCGCGACGTCGAGCCGCACGACTGGCCCTGCCAGGTGAAGTTCATCCCGCGCACCGCGCCCTGCACGGCCTGGTCGAGGTCGGCCGACGGCAGGACGACGATCGGGTTCTTGCCGCCCAGCTCGAGGGTGACGGTCTTGACGCCGGTCTCGGCCGCCGCGGCCTGGATGCGGCGCCCGGTGGCGGCGCTGCCGATGAAGGCCAGCCGGCGGACGCCGGGGTGGCGCACCAGGGCCTCGCCGGCCTCGGGCCCGAAGCCGGTCACGACGTTGACGACGCCCGGCGGGAGGATGTCGGCGGTGAGCTCGGCCAGGCGCAGGGCCGACAGCGAGGTGTGCTCGGACGGCTTGAGCACCACCGTGTTGCCCATCAGCAACGGCGCCGCCACCTTGGTCGCGGCGAACATGAACGGGTGGTTGAACGGCACGATGCGGCCGACCACGCCGTAGGGCACGTGGGTGGTGAACGTCAGCCGGTCGCCGAGGGTCGGGATCGTCTCGCCCCGCACCTGGAGGGCGGCGCCAGCGAAGTACCGGATGATGGCGACGGCGATGGCGACGTCGTTGGCCATCTCCGAGACGGGGCTCCCGTTGTCGGCCACGTCGATGCGGGCCAGCTCCTCGCCGTGCTCGGCGATGCGGTCGGCGAAGGCCCGGAGCAGCTCGCTGCGCTCGGCGACGGGCCGGGCCGCCCACGCCGGACCGGCGGCCTCGGCGGCGCGGTAGGCGGCCTCGACGTCCTCGGCGTCGCCCCGGGCGACGGCCCCGATCTGCTCCCCGGTCGCCGGGTTGATGCTGGCGAACGCCTCCCCGCTGTGGGGCGGGCGGCGCTCGCCCCCGATCCAGTGCGCGGCGTCGGCCGCGTCGACGAGGGGCAGGACGGTGCTCGGCGCGCCGGTGCTCATCCGACGAGGGCGGCCCGGTTCGTGTCGAAGCCGGCGGTGGTGCCGAGGAGCGACGGTGCCTTCTTGAGGTCCTCCTGCCACAGCAGCGACTCCATGGCGAGGTGGAGGGGCTGGTCCTGGACGGTCAGCTCGTAGACCGGCTCGTCCCCGGACGCGTGGTTGTGGATCGCCCACCCCGGCGCCGACAGCATCAGGTCGCCGGCGGACCACTCGTACTTCTTGCCCGCCACCCGGGACCACCCGTGGCCGGCGAAGTAGTAGTTGATCGCCGAGCTGATGTGGCGGTGCGGGCGGTCGACGATGCCCGGGGGGCGCACGGTCATGGTGGAGAAGAACGACGGTGTGGTGCCGTTGGTCTTGTCCGTGCGGGGGTTGAAGAGCAGGTAGAGCCGGCGGCCGACGTAGTCGCTCCCGAGGGCGGCGAGCTTGTCGAGCTCGGCCTGCACGTCCTCCCAGCGCCAGTGGAGCGGGGCCGAGTCGACCCGGGGCGGCGAGATCAGGGTCTCGTACGGCATCAGGTGGGCGCCGTCGTCGGTGAGCGGGAAGGTGCCGAAGGGGCTGGTGCGGGTCGGGTCGTCGTCCTCGACCGGGGGTACGCCGGTGGCCGCGCCGGGGGCGGGCGGGTCCTCGTCGAGGAGGTGCACCCGCATCCGCTCCAGCAGGGCGGTGTTGGAGTACGTCAGGCGCACCGAGACCTCGGAGCCGGGGTTGTGGTGGCGGTAGCTCGTCCAGCCCGGGTGGTTCCACACGTCGTAGCGGCTCCACTCGACCCGCCGGTCGCCGACCTCGGTGACGCCATCGCCCCGGATCGAGAAGTTGACCTCGGTGGCGTTGTGGCGCTTCGGGGTGGTCGACTCGCCGGGGCGCAGGACCGACAGGCGCACCTCGGTGCCGGGGGCGAGGCCGAGGCCCCGCTCGGTGGCCGACGGGTGGACGATCAGCGACTCCCGTCGTCCGATCTCCGGCATCGGGCCCGACGCCAGCCGCTCGACCTCCTCGTCGATCTGCGCGGCCGGGATGATGACCGGCTCCCAGAAGTCGGTGGGGAGGTCCTCGACCTCGGAGGCATCGACGAACCTGGCATCAGCCATGGGTGGCTCCTTCCTGCGGGGTGGTGATCGGGGAGGCGACGGGAGCCGCCAGGCCCAGGGTGTTGGCCACGGCGGCGTGGCCCAGGTAGCGGCAGACCGTGAGCAGCACGGCGACGGCCTCGTCGGGGGAGAGGTGGGCCTCGGCGTCGGTGAGGAGCGGCCCGGCGTCGCGGCCGGTGCTGCGGACCATGGCGAGCACCAGCGCCTGCACCGCGGCGTGGCGGGGGTCGAGGCCGCCCTCGGCGGGTGCCAGGGCCTCGACGGCCCGGACCCATTCCTCGTCGTGGCCGAGGGCGAGGGCGAGCCGCTCGTGCTGGACGCGCTCGTACTCGTTGCCGGTCTCGGTGGCGATCGTCAGGGCCACCAGCTCGGTCAGGTCCGCGGGGAGGGCCCGCTTGAGGGCGTCGGTGAAGGCGATGAACCCGGCCAGGGCGTCGGGCTGGGCCGCCGCGACCTGGAAGAACTCCCCGAGGTAGCCGAGCCGCTCGACCTTGGGCCGGAGGACGTCCTGGAGGTCGGGGCGGAGCTCGTCGAAGGGCGTGCGGGGCAGGCTCACGTCGGGCGCTCCATGGCGAAGCGGTCGGTCGTCCGGGCGTAGAGCGGCCCGCCCATGCGGGCGATGGCGTCGCACCGGGCCTGGTCGATGCGGCCCTTGTCGTCGAGGAGGTCGGGCGAGACGTGGAACGAGCGGACCCGGCCGATGGTCATCACGTAGCCGTCGGGGCCGCCCTCGGAGAGGTCGACGAAGCGCTCGACCGTGCAGGCCATCACCACCGGGCACCCGACGACGGCGGGGGCGACGGTGCCGGGCAGGGCCACGGGGTCGAGCCCGGCGAGGCGGAACTCGTCGACATCGGGGGCGACCTCGGCCGAGGTGGCGTTCACGGCCTCGGCGTGGGCCGCGGTGGCCAGGTTGACCGTGAACTCGGGCACGGCCCGGACGTTGGCCAGCGAGTCCTTGGGTCGACCGCCGCGGAGGGCGGTGGAGAACATCACCATCGGGGGCCGGGTCGAGACCACGTTGTAGAAGGAGAACGGGGCCAGGTTGGGCACGCCGGCGGCGTCGACGGTGCCGACCCATGCGATGGGGCGGGGCACGACGGCGCCGGTCACCAGCCGGGTGCCGGTCCGGGCGTCGACCTCGTCGACCACGAAGGTGCGCAGCATCACCGGGGCCGTCTGGTCCATGTGTTCGATAATGACACGACTGACCGTATTTGGCAACGACGTGTCGATCCTCCCTCGGTGGTCGTACGCGACGTGCCTGGCACGTCGCGTACGCGCACCGGGCCCATGGCACGCCGGGCGGCTCAGCCGGTGATGGCCCCGAGGTCGAGGGCCAGGCGCTCGGCCGACGAGCGCAGCAGGGCCGAGTGCCGGTCGGCGACGCTCTCGTCGAGCCGGGACGTCGGCGCCGCGATGCTGATGGCGAGGGGCGAGCCACCGGCCACGGCCACGCCCACGCTCCCCACCGAGTCCTCGCTCTCGCCCCAGTTGGTGGCGTAGCCCCGGGCCGCCACCTCGGCCAGCTCGGCCTCCAGGGCGTCGCGGTCGCCGATCGTCAGGTCGGTCGGCCGGGCCAGGGGGCCCCGCCGGTAGAGCCCGGCCCGGTCGGCCGGGGCCATCCGGGCCAGCAGCGCCTTGCCGACCGACGTCGAGTGGGCGGGCAGGCGCCGGCCCACCCGGGTCGCGACCCGCAGCGCCTTCTCCGACTCGATGCCGTCGAGGAAGAGCACGTCCCACCCGTCGCGCACCGCCAGGTGGATCGTCTCGCCGCTCAGCTCGGCCAGCTCGTCGAGGTAGGGACGGGCCACGGCGCGCAGGTCGGCACTCACGTTCGCGGCCAGGACGACCAGCCCGAGGCCGAGGACGAACGTGCCGTCGGGCTGGCGGGCGACCAGCGCCCGCCGCTCCAGGGTGGCCATCAGACGGTGGACGATCGAGCGGTGCACGCCGAGCGCAGCGGCCAGCGCCGCTGTCGACCGACCCTCGGGGTGCTCGCTCAGCTGGTGCAGCAGCTCCAGGCCCCGGTCGAGGGTCTGGGCGAAGCGAGGGTTCGGCTTCTCCTCGTCGGGCGCGCTCATCGCGTCGTGGGGGCCGGGGTCGCCATGGCCGCAACGTACTGCCGACGACCGTCGTCGGGGCCAGCCCTCACCAGTCGACGGCGACGTACTTGGTCTCCAGGTAGGCGTCGATCCCCTCCTCGCCGCCCTCCCGACCCAGCCCCGAGTGCTTCACGCCGCCGAAGGGCGCGGCCGCGTCGGAGAGCACGCCGCGGTTCAGGCCGACCATCCCGGCCTCGATGGCGTCGGCGATGGCGAGGCCGCGTCCGAGGTCGCCGGTGAACACGTAGGCCGCCAGCCCGTGCGCCGACGCGTTGGCCTGGGCGATCGCCTCGGCGTCGTCGGAGAAGGCCACGATCGGGGCGACCGGGCCGAAGACCTCCTGGTCGAGGAGGGCGGCGCCGGGGTCGACCGCGCCGAGCACGGTCGGGAGGAAGAAGCAGCCCGGCCCGTCGGCCCGGCGCCCCCCGGCCCGCACCGCCGCCCCGGCCGCGACCGCGGCGTCGACCAATGCCTCGACCTTGGCGACCGCGCCCCGGTCGACCAGCGGCCCGACGTCGACGCCGTCGCACAGACCGCCGCCCAGGCGGGTCGCGGCCATGGCGTCGGCGAGACGGGCGGTGAACGGCTCGACCAGGGACTCGTGGACGTGGAAGCGGTTGGCCGCGGTGCACGCCTGGCCCCCGTTGCGCATCTTGGCGGCCATGGCGCCGGTGACGGCGGCGTCGAGGTCGGCGTCGTCGAGGACCACGAACGGGGCGTTGCCGCCCAGCTCCATCGAGCAGGCCAGCACCTGGGCTGAGGCGGCCCGCAGCAGGGCGGTCCCCACCGCGGTCGAGCCGGTGAAGGAGAGCTTCCGCACCCGCTCGTCGGCGAGGGCGGCACCGACCGCAGTGGGTGGGTCGGCGCAGGGGACGACGTTCACCACACCGGGCGGGGCGCCGGCCTCGGCGAGGAGGCGGGCCAGGACGAGAGCGGTGAGCGGCGTGGCCTCGGCCGGTTTGAGCACCACGGTGCACCCGGCGGCCAGGGCCGGGCCGACCTTGCGGGTGACCATGGCGGCCGGGAAGTTCCACGGGGTGACGAGGAGGCAGGGGCCGATCGGCTGCCGGCTGGTGAGGATGTGCTTGTCGCCCGCCGGGGCCAGGGCGTGGGTGCCGGTGACGTGGGCGGCCACCTCCGAGAACCAGAGGAGGTAGTCGGCCGCGTAGCGGACCTCGGCCCGGGCGTCGGCGAGGGTCTTGCCGTTCTCCAGCACGATCAGTGTCGCGACCCGCTCGGCGTCGGCCACGAGCCCGTCGTGGGCCCGGCGCAGGACCTCGGCCCGGGCCCGGGGTGGCGTGGCGGCCCATCCCGGCGCCGCGTCGTGGGCCGCGGCGACGGCGGCCAGGAGCCCCTCGGTGCCGGCCACCCCGACCTCGACGATGGGCTCGTCGGTCGAGGGGTCCACGACCGCCAGGGTGCGGTCGGTCGAGGTCCACGTCCCCGCGACGAACGGCGCCGTGGGCACGTCGGCCGCGAGGGGCTGCCACGCGGCGCGGGTGTCGTGGAGGGGCACGGGCGGGCGAGACGGGGCGTCCGACATGGGAGACACTATTGCCATAATCGGTCAAGACTGCTAGAAGTTGGAGAAGTGGCGAACGTCACCTGAGCCCGAGACCACGTAGGGGACCACCGTGATCGTCAACGACGAGACCCTGACCTCCGTCCTGATGGACGAGGCGACGCTGACCACCGACCGCATCGACGTCTACCGGGAGATGCGCGACCGGGCGCCGTTCCTGCTGCTCGGCGACGCCACGGTGCTGGCGACCCGCTACGAGGACGTGCACGCCCTCTACCGCCAGCCCGAGGGGCGCACCCACGCCCCCGGCGTCGAGTGCCCGGCCTGGCTCGACGAGGGGCCGGCCCAGCAGCGGCTCACCAGCAACATCGTCCAGACCAACCCGCCGGTGCACGGCCGGCTCCGCGGGGTCGTGGCCTCGCTGTTCACCGGGGCCAAGGCCGAGGAGCTCCGCGCCGTGACCGCCGACGCGGCCCGCCGCCAGGTCGAGCGCATCGTCGCCGCCGGCGGCACCTTCGACGCCGTGGCCGAGCTGGCGATGGAGGTGCCCAAGGGCTCGCTGTCGCACCTGCTCGGGATGGACGCCGACAGCAGCGACTGGGACGACCTCCTGGCCGTGCAGCACGACTACCTCAACATCTTCTCCCCGGTCCCGATCGACGAGCCGACCAAGGCCCGCCTCGACGAGGTCGTCCAGCTCTACTTCGACTACTTCGGGGCGATCCTCGACCGCGACGGCGGCCGCACCGAGCTGGCCGAGACGATCCACGCCGCCATGAGCGCCGGCGACATCGAGCGGCACGAGGCCCTGTCATTGCTCCACACCGTGCTCGACGCCGGCTTCGAGACGTCGCGGACCTCGATCTCCAACGCCG
>CAYQGF010000068.1:0-12500 GCA_964416885.1 uncultured Iamiaceae bacterium | reverse complement strand
CGTTGATCCCCAGCCCGGTGCTGGCGTTGCCCTGGGGGTCCAGGTCGACGATCAGCACCCGATACCCCATCTCGGCCAGGCAAGCTCCCAGGTTCACCGTGGTCGTGGTCTTGCCGACGCCGCCCTTCTGGTTGGCGATGGCGAGGACCCGTGGGAGGTTGTCCCGCCGAAGGCCATCGGGGGTCGGATCGGCAGCCTTCGTGGCCACGGCATCAGGGGGATCGTCCTGCTCGGGGGCCGCGGCCGAGAGGTCATCGGCGGCCCGCAACGCCGCGAAGATCGCCGCCGTTGGCTCATCGACGGGCTCGGGCTGTGACGAAACCGGCACTCGCCCATCCTCGCCGCAACCACGACGGGACGCAAGGACCCTCGACCATGTTCCACGTGAAACACGTCGCCAAGCCATGGTGCAGGCCGGACGGCACGCCCAGATCCTCCGTCTCGCAGGCCAACCATGCGCCCACGCCCCGCTCACCGGGGGGCGGCATGGCCCACGCCCCGCCCACCTCGTCCCGAAGAGCGGGCGTGGGGCAGTTCCCCGACGGACACGACCTCCCCCCGTCCCTTCCCCCGGTCGGGCCAGCCGAACGGACCCGTCCGCCGGCGGTAGCTCGTGCGTCGATGGCCCCTCACCACGATACGGCGAGCACACCGTTCCACGTTTCACGTGAAACACTCGCCGGACCGGACACCCCGACATTGCGACCCCGATGTCACCGCAACCCGACGTCACTGCACACAGGGCCGCCGTCGTCCGCCGGGACCGGGGTCAGGGATGCGGCCCTGGTCGAGCCACCATCCGGCCATGGCCCCAGCCGGTCTCCCACCACGGACCCGTCGGCGCCACAGGGCTCGTGTCAGCCCCGATTGTCGCTCGGCCGCATCCCTCACGGCGCGACCAGGGCCGCCACACCTCGGCTCGGGCTGGGCTTGGCCGGGAATCGACGGTGCCGGCTCGGAGGCCGGCAGATCCCCACGTCCGGCGGGGGAACCCTCGATGGCCTTCGGCCTGGCCCAGACGCAACCCCGCGACGAGACCGGGTCCGGTCCTGCGCCCTGGTCGGCGCACCCGGGTCGAACCTGGTGGCGCCGCCGATCGCCCCGGCTCAGGGCGACCTCGCGTTCACCCCTGCGACCTGGGTCCTCGGTGCCGGGAAGATGAGGGGATCGGAACCGGGCGCGCCGGCGACCTCGCCGCCCACAGCCTGAGAAGGGCACCCGTGCCCGCGTGGCCGGCCCCACCTGAAAGCCCAACGCTCCGGGAGGGCGCGGACGGGACCTCGTCGGCGCCGGGCGACCTCCACGGCCGGACCTCGGACACGAGAAACCGTGCGTGCCCCGTCGGCCTCGCCTCACGGCCTCCCGCGCGCGGCGCGAAGCAGATCCGATCGCGCCCCGCCACCCCCGTGGCCGCGCCTCGGAGCGCACCGCCGGGCGTACCTCGGTCCCGCCTCACGGTCTCCCGACAGGGCGAAGTGGATGGGACGTCGTCACGCGGAGGACCTCCACGGCCGTGCATCGGACAAGAACGCCGGGCGCGCGCCTGATCGGCCTTCTGGACGCCGGGCGGCATCGGACCTGATCGCGCCGGGCGACCTCCTCGGCCACACCTCCGAGACGAGCGTTGGGCGGGCCTGGCCGACCCTCGCCCTTCGGCTCGACCGCCGCGATCCTCGTGTCCGGCGCCACGCGCTCGTGCGGGCCGACCCGTACGCCGAAGGACGGAGGAAGAGATCCCCGCGCTCGTCCTAAGGGTCCGGTGCAGCTTGTCCACGGGATCGTCCACATCCTGTGGATCGCGTGCGACCACCCCGGCACCGTGTCGGCCCGGGCCGGCCGTTCCCATCGCTCAGAAGAGCGAACGCTTCTCCGGGACGCCGGCGCGACGGGGGAAGCGGTCGGGGCAGGCCTCGACCTGGCGGAGCCGGGTGTAGGTCGCGCCGTCGACCTGCGCCGTCGCCTCGACCACCAAGCCGAGCTGGGCGAGCGGCGCCGCCGGCCACCGTTCACCCTCGCTGCCCGGGGGCTCGCTCACCACCACGGCGCCGCCGACCCGGAGGAGAGGTGCGGCGCACTCGGCCACCACCGCCGGGGGACCGAAGCTTCGAGCGACCACGACGTCCGCCCCGGCGCGGTGAGTGGGGGAGCGGCCCACGTCCTCGGCCCGGCCCACGACGACCTCGACCCGTTCGGCGAGGCCGAGGTCCGCCACCGCCAGCTCGAGGTACGTGGCCCGTCGTTGGCTCGCGTCGACGAGCGTGAACCGGGCCTCGGGCCAGACCACGGCGGCGAGGACGAGGCCCGGGACGCCGCCACCGCTCCCGAGGTCGACGACCGAGCCGGGGTCGGGATCGACCAGCGCCGCGAAGCCTCGGCTGTGGGCGATCAGCACCGGGAGCGGGTCAGGGCCGAGGAGGTCCCGCTCCCGTTGGCGCCCGAGCACCCGCTCCAGGGCCTGGACGCGACGAGGCCCGCTCCCACCGGTGTCGGTCGGAGCGGGCCTCGTCATCAGAAGGGGGGGACTCAGCCCTCGGGCAGCACGACCACCCGACGCCGGGGCTCCTCGCCCTCGGAGGTGGTGTGCACGCCGTCGATCCCGTTGATGGTGTCGTGGACGACCTTGCGATCGGGCGGCGACATCGGCTCGAGCCGCTTGGCGACGCCCGTCTCGACCACCTCGTGGGCGATCTTGGTGGCGAACTGCTCCAACGCCTGGCGGCGACGCTCGCGGTAGCCACCGATGTCGATGCGGACCCGGCCGTCCTGGCCGTCGGGCGCCTTGCGGTACACGACCGTGCGGGCCAGCTCGTGCACGGCCTGCAGGGTCAGGCCCCGGGGGCCGATCAGGAGCCCGAGGTCGGGGCCGATCACCTTGATCTCCCGGGTGTCCTCGTCGACCTCGTCCACCTCGATGGTGGCCTCGGCGCCGAACGCCTCGACCAGGCCTCGGACGAACTCCTCGACGCACGCGACGTGCTCGTCGAGGGTCATGGTTGCCTCCACGCTGTCTCCTTGCTCGGCCCGCGGGCCATCCTGTCGGCCGCCGGACTCGCCGCCACCGCTGCCACCTCGACCGCCCCGACGGCGACGACGTCCGCCGCCACCGGACTCGGCGCGCGACCCACCCGACGACACCTCTGCTGACGATTCGTCAGCAGAGGTGGGAGCGGACGGGCTGGCCGCGGCCTCGGCCGCCCCGCCGGTATCGCTCTTGGTGCTCCGGGAACGACGCCGGTCGCGTCGCTCCTGCTTGGGCGGGTGCTGCTTGGGGACGACGCGGGCCCGGACCCGGGCCTTGCCGCGCGTCCGGCCGAACAGTCCCGGCTGTGGTTCCTCGACGACCTGGATCTCGGCGTCGGCCTCGTCGACACCCAGGGTGTCGAGAGCCTGCTCGGTTGCGTCCTGGACGGTCTTGGAGGTGATCTCGACCCACTCCACCGTGGCTACCTCCTCTTCTTCTTGTTCTTCGATCGGTTCTGCGGCGACGGCGCGGTCCGGCTCGGGGCCTGCCGACCGGGCGACGTGCTGCCACCCTCGGCCGGGGCCTCGGTCGAAGCCTTCGCCCCGCCACCCTTGGTGCCCGCACCACCCTTGCCCTTGCCGCCCTTGGCCCCGCCCGCCTTGGCCCCACCCTTCGGCCCCTTGGCGAGGTCGGTCTTCTTGGCCCCGGACCCGTTGGCGGCCGAGCCGCCCGTGCCCCGGTCCGGCAACTGGATCAGCCCGCCGAACAGGCCCTTGCGGTCCGACGGGACCGTGTCGGCTCGGGAGGGAGCGTTCTTGTCCACCTCGATGCCCCGGGCACGGAGGTCGGCGTCGCGCTTGGCCTTGGCCTCGTCGCTGTACATCGTCCGGGTGATGAAGCCCTGCTGTCCGATCCGGTACAGGTTCGACACCACGAAGTAGAGGACGATGCCCGCCGGGAGCGTGAGCGAGAACACCGGCAGGAAGAACGGCATGATCTTCATCAATGCCTGCTGCTGGGGGTTGACCTGCGCCTGGTTGCCGGTGTTCCGGGCCATGATCTGGCGCTGCTGGAACCAGGCCGAGACGGCGACGACGGCCACGAGCAACAGGTACGGGAAGGCGTGGGTCAGGCCACCGCTGCTGAGGCGGTTCATGAACGTGTCGGCCAGGTCCATGCCGAAGCCGGCCATCTGACGCGAGGCCGACAGGTCCCGGTACAGGTTCGACGTGTGGTCGAGGTACTTCGGGTCGAAGGTGCCGAACAGGTCGTAGGTGCCGTCACCGGTGCGGAGGTGCAGGCCCGCCGACATGCCCATGTCGCGGCCGTAGCCGCGGTGGCGGGTCAGGCCGATGAGCACCTGGTAGAGGACGATGAACACCGGCGTCTGGACGATCAAGGGCAGACACCCGCCGAGCGGCGAGATGTTGTGCTCCTTGTAGAACGCCATCATCTCCTCGTTGAGCTTCTGGCGGTCGTCCTTGTACTTGGCCTGGAGCTTGCGCAGCTCGGGCTGGAGCTGCTGCATGGCGATCATCGAGCGGGTGCTCTTCAGCGTCAGCGGGGTGACGAGGATCATCACGCCGACGGTGAGCAGGACGATGGCGCCGCCGTAGGAGCTGGTGAGGTCGTAGAGGAACGAGAGGGCGGAGGCGAAGCCGTCGAACAGGAAGTCGAGGTTCATCGGGTGATCCCTCCGGGGAGATCAACGTCGGAAGAGGGGTGGGGGAGCGGGACCGGGTCCCAACCATGGCCGCCGAAGGGGCGGCAGCGGCTGAGGCGCCGCAGGGCCAACCAGGAGCCCCGGACCGCGCCGTGGACCTCGACGGCCTCGGCCGCATAGCTGGAACAGGACGGGGTGAACCGGCACGGGGACGGTCGCCCGGCCCGGACCACCTGGTAGGTGTGGATGGCGCGGTGCAGGGTGCGGGCGGCGAGCCCCGGGGCCGGGGTCACGACGCCGCCTCGGCGCGTGAGGCCGCCCGGGTGAGCGCCGCGTGGAGGTCGGCGCGCACGGTGGCGAAGGGCACGGTGGCCAGCTCGGCCCGCCCGCTCACCAGCACCGCGCCGGCGGGGACCGCACCGGCCGAGGCCAGGTCGGTCAACGCGGCCCGGAGCCGACGACGGATGCGGTTGCGGACCACGGCGGTGCCCGTGTGCTTCCCGATGGCGAACGCGACGGAGAGCCGGCCGTCGTCGGACGGGCCGGTGTAGCGGACGGTCACGAGGCCTGCCCGGCCTCGATGGCCCTGCGCACGGAGGTCGAGCAGGGTGCGACGGTCACGAAGGGGGGCGATCAGGCCGACAGGCGCGCCCGGCCCTTCAGACGGCGGTTGCGGATGACGGCGCGACCGGCGCGGGTCGACATCCGCTTGCGGAAGCCGTGCTTCTTGGCACGACGCCGGACGTTGGGCTGAAAGGTGCGCTTCACTGCTCTCCTCCTAGGGCCCCGCACCCAACGGAGGGCCCGACGGCGGTCGGGCCGGGGCCCCGGCACGCTCCCCGAGACGGGCTCGCGAGCGACGGTTACGTGGGCAGGCGCGGGGGTCCCGTGAGGGCACGGGACCGAGGGTCACGGTAGAGGCCCGGTCGTCCGCCGGGCAACACGGCCCCCGGGCCGGGCCTCGCCGCGACCGGTCCGAGGGCCGGGCCTCGCCCCGCGCTCCGGCGCGACGAGGCCGGCCGACCGGCCGCCGCGACCGGCCGCACCCCGTCCCACCAGGGCCGGAGCGGCCCCTTGACCGGGCCTGTGGACAAGGTGGTACGGTCCCGCACCCGCCGCCGGACGTTGGGAGACGACCGGCCCCCCGCAGCGCGACGACAACCCGCCCCTGGCGGGCGTTCCGTCGTTGTCCACATCTGTGGATTCCTGTGTGGACACCGAAGAACGTGGACACCACGAGACCTGGAGGAACGCCGAGTCGTGGGCGACGCCGACCACCTGTGGGGCGCATGTTGTGACTTCCTGCGCGACCAGGTGACCGACGGCGTCTGGAAGTCGACCTTCCAGGACGTCCGACCCGTCGAGGTCGACGACGAGCGGCTGGTGATCGCCGTCCCGAGCGGCGTCGTCGCCGACCGGGTGCAGGTCCGCTACCGGTCCCTCGTCGACGAAGCGGTCACCGCGGCGCACGGAGGCCCGCTCGACCTGGTCGTCGAGGTGCGGCCCGGGCCGGCCCCCGCGCCGTCCGACGACGGGCCCGAGCCGACCGGACCCGGCGAAGCGCCGCCGCCGGCCGGCGCCGGGCCGGACGCTCCTCCCGCGACCCCTCCCCCCGCGACCGCGGCCGACCCGGTCGGCGCCGGTCCCGCCTCGCCACCGTTGTTCGGCACCGCGCCGCACCGTGACGGGGGCGACCTCGACGCCCTCTACACCTTCGACGACTTCGTGATCGGTCCGTCGAACCGCTTCGCCTACGCCGCCTCGATGGCGGTCGCCGAGACCCCCGGCCGGGCCTACAACCCGCTGTTCATCTACGGCGACTCCGGTCTGGGCAAGACCCACCTGCTCCAGTCGATCCGGGCCTACATGGCCCTGAACTACCCGGGGAAGGTGGTGCGGTACGTCTCCACCGAGAGCTTCCTGAACGACTTCATCGAGAGCATCCGCTCCTCGAAGCAGAACGAGTTCAAGCGCCGCTACCGGGAGCTCGACGTCCTGCTGGTCGACGACATCCAGTTCATCGAGGGCGCCGAGCGCTTCCAGGAGGAGTTCTTCCACACCTTCAACGAGCTCCACGCCCGGCGGAGCCAGATCGTCCTCACCTCCGACCGCTCGCCGGACTCGATCGCCACCCTGGAGCACCGGCTCCGCAGCCGGTTCCGGATGGGCCTGATCACCGACATCCAGCCCCCCGACATCGAGACCCGGCTGGCGATCCTCCGCAAGAAGGCCGAGCGGGCGCCGATCCCGGTGCCCGACGACGTCCTCGAGTTCATCGCCAACAACATCGCCGACAACATCCGGGAGCTGGAGGGTGCCCTCACCCGGGTGTCGGCCTACGCCAACCTCTACCGGCGCGAGCTGGGCGTGAGCCTGGCCGAGCAGGTGCTGTCCGACATCCTCGGCGACAGCGCCAGCCGGTCGATCACCCCGCAGGCCATCCTCGAGAAGGTCTCGGAGCGCTACGGCTTCAGCGTCGAGGAGATCACCGGCAAGAGCCGTCGCCGGCCCCTGGTCACGGCCCGCCAGGTCGCCATGTACGTGGTGCGTGAGCTCACCGACCTCAGCTACCCGGCGATCGCCCGGGAGTTCGGCGACCGCGACCACACCACGGTGATGCACGCGGTCAGCAAGATCGAGGCCCTCATGGCCGAGCGCAAGGCGATCTTCCACCAGGTCCAGGCGCTGGTGCAGGAGCTGCGGAAGGCCCAGTCGTGACGACCCTCCCGGCCTCCGGTGGGGTGGACGACCCTGTGGGCGACCGGTGGGCCCGGCTGTGCGCGGGGCCCGGACGAGCCGTGGACGCGGTGGGGGCGCGGGCCCCGTCGCGGTGGGCCCGCTGCGCCGGTGCCGGAGCACCTCGGCGCCGCCTGTGGGCCCCTGGGGACGGATGTGGACAGCGCGCAGGCGCTCTGACCTGGGGTGACGCTCGGTCGTCCACGATCCACAGGCACCCCTACTCCTATGACCTCGATGATCATCCTCCTGTGGGAGAGTGCACCCGGCCCTCTTCCCGGCCCTGCGACGTGTGCGTGAGAGAAAGCGAGCCCCGACGGTGAAGTTCCGCTGCGAACGAGACGACCTGGTCGAAGCCCTCGGAACCGCGGGCCGGGCCGTCGCCAACCGCGGCGGCGCCCTTCCGGTCCTGTCCGGTGTCCGCCTCGAGCTGTCCGGCGACACCCTGAGCCTCACCGGCAGCGACCTCGACCTGACCATCTCGGTCCGGGCGACCGTCGCCGGCTCGGCCGACGGCGTGGCGGTGGTGCCGGCGAAGATCGCGTCCGATGTCGTGCGCTCGCTCGACTCGGGCCGGGTCGAGGTGGCCGTCGACGGCGAGGAGGCCCAGATCACGTCGGGCCGGTTCTCCTCGTCGATCCGCCTGTTGCCCGCCGACGAGTTCCCCCGGCAGGCCCCACCGGCCGAGCACGCCGTCACGCTCGACGCCGCCGACCTGGCCTCGGCGCTGTCGCAGGTGGTGCCGGCCGCCAGCTCCGACGATGCCCGCCCGATCCTCACCGGCGTGCTGATGGCCGCCGAGGGCAACGGGCTGCGCCTGGTCGCCACCGACTCGTACCGCCTGGCCGTGCGCGACCTCGAGGGCAGCGCCGTGCTGGAGGAGGGCCAGAGCGTGCTGGTGCCGTCGCGGGCCCTGCGGGAGCTGGTGCGGGCGCTCGGTTCCGGCGAGGTCACCCTGCGGCTGGGGGAGCGCGAGGCGACCTTCGAGGTCGGCGAGACCCGGGTGACGACCCGCCTGATCGAGGGCGAGTTCCCGAACTACCGGGGCCTGATCCCCTCGACCTACCCCAACCGGATGGTCGTGTCGCGCGAGGCGCTCGGCGATGCCGTCCGCCGCGTCCGGTTGATGGCCCGGGAGGCCACCCCGGTGCGGCTGACGATGAGCGACAACGGCGTCGAGCTCGAGGCCGTCACGCAGGACATCGGCGAGGCCAGTGAGGCCGTCGACGCCACCTTCGAGGGCAGCGAGCTGACGGTGGGGTTCAACCCCGACTACCTGCTCGACGGCATCGAGGTCACCCCGGGCGACGAGGTCGCGCTGGAGACCACCGACGCCAACCGGCCCGCCGTGCTGCGCGCCACCGACCGCAGCGACTTCCTCTACCTCCTGATGCCCGTCCGCATCTGAAGACAGCGGGAGCGTCCACGGCAGATGTCGACCTTGTCGCGCCGGGCCACTCCCGCCGAAGCTCGCTGCGCTCACCGGCTCGGGCTGGCGCCCACGTCGGCGGCCATCGGGGCTGCCGCCGGGCCCACCGGACCTGAGTGCGGGCGATCTGGCAACGGCCGGAGGCGGTCAGCCGGGTGCAGCTGAACACGGTCTGGTTGGAGGACTTCCGGAGCTACGCCTCGGTCGAGGTCGGGCTGGCCCCGGGGCTCACCGCGGTCGTCGGCGCCAACGGGCAGGGCAAGAGCAACCTCCTGGAGGCGATCGGCTGGCTCGGTGGGCTGCGGTCGTTCCGGGGCGCGCCCACCGAGGCGCTGGTGCGGGTCGGCGCCGAGCGGGCGATCATCAGGGGCGAGGGCGACCGCGCCGGGCGAGCCCTGTTGGTCGAGTGCGAGGTCGCGCCGCGGGGCCGGAGCCGGATGCTCGTCAACCGCCAGCCGGTGCGGCGCGCCCGCGACGGGCTCGACTTCCTGCGGGCCGTGGTGTTCGCCCCCGACGACCTGGAGCTGGTGAAGGGCGGCCCGGGGGAGCGGCGCCGCTACCTCGACGACCTGCTGGAGGCGCTCGACCCCCGGCTGGCGGCCGTCCGCAGCGACCTCGACCGGATCCTCAAGCAGCGCGGCGCGGTGCTCAAGCAGGCGGGAGGTCGGCTGACCGACGAGATCGGCCCGACGCTGGACGTCTGGGACGCCCGGTTGGTCCAGGCGGGGGAGGCCCTGGCCGAGGCCCGGGCCCGGCTGGTCGACGACCTGCTGCCCGAGGTGGACGGCGCCTACGAGGACCTGGCCGGAGGCGGCGCCGTGGTGCTGCGCTACGACCCGCCGTGGCGGTCGGTCGGGCTGGCCGCGGCGCTGGCCGAGGCCCGACGGGACGAGCTGCGACGGGGGGTGAGCCTGGTGGGCCCGCACCGCGACGAGCTCGACGTGACCTTGGCGGGGCTGCCGGCCCGCACCCATGCGTCCCAGGGCGAGCAGCGGACCCTCGCCCTGGCCCTGCGCCTCGCCGCGGCCCGTCGGCTGGCCACGGTGCTCGACACGCCGCCGGTCCTGCTGCTCGACGACGTCTTCTCCGAGCTGGACGAGGCCCGTTCCGCGGCCCTGCTCACGCACCTCCCGCCCGGCCAGACCGTCATCACGACCGCGTCGGCGCTCCCGGCGGGCACCTCGCCCGACCTCGTCCTCCGCGTCGCCGCCGGGTCCGTCACCCCGGCGTAGGCTCCGGGCGTGACCTGGGTGCCCGACGAGGGGCCGAGCCGGCCGACCCGGCTGGCCGACACCCTCGACCGGGTGCTGGCCGGGCTGGGGGCGCCGCCGGCGTCGACCCTGGAGGTCGTCGAGCGGGCCTGGGCCGACCTGGTCGGGCCGGCCGCGGCCGAGGCGCTGCGACCCCGCTCGATCCAGGGCGGCCGGCTCGTCGTCGTCACCGACGACCCGATGTGGCGGGGCCAGGCCCGGTGGCTGGAAGGCGCCGTGGTCGAGGGGCTCGAACCCCTCCTCGGCCCCGGCGTCGTGACCGGCCTGGACGCCCGCCTCGACACCCGTTCACGCCGCTGATCCGGGCCGTCAGGATGCGCTTCGCCGTCACACCCCCCTGGTAGGATGACGACATCGTGATCGCCAGGCTGCGCAAGGGTCCCACCGCCTCGGGGACCAGCCGCAGAGGCGGTCAGATCGGGCGCCGGCCCCGTGGTCCAGCGCCCCGTCAACCGGTCGGTCGCGACCGGTCCGCCCCCGACGTCTGAGGATCGCGCCTTGTCGCAGAACGACGGCTCCTACGGAGCCAAGGACATGACCGTGCTGGAGGGCCTCGAGCCCGTGCGCAAGCGCCCCGGCATGTACATCGGCAGCACCGGCCCGAGCGGTCTCCACCACTGCGTGTGGGAGGTCGTCGACAACTCGGTCGACGAGGCGATGGCGGGCCACGCCACCCGCATCGACGTCACCCTGCTGGCCGACGGCGGGTGCCGGGTCGTCGACGACGGCCGCGGCATCCCCACCGACATCCACCCCGTCCACAAGATCTCCGGCGTCGAGATCGCCCTCACCAAGCTCCACGGGGGCGGCAAGTTCGGCGGCGAGGGCTACAAGGTCTCCGGCGGCCTCCACGGCGTCGGCGTGTCGGTCGTCAACGCCCTGTCGCGACGGGTCGAGGTCGACGTCGACCGGGGCGGCCAGCGCCACCACATCGCCTTCGCCGACGGTGGCACGCCGCAGGGCAAGCTCACCGTCACCGGCGACTCGCCGCGGGGCCGCACGGGCACCACGGTCACCTTCTGGCCCGACCCGACGATCTTCGAGACCGTCGAGTTCAGCGCCCGCACCATCCTCGAGCGGCTCCAGATGATGGCCTTCCTCAACAAGGGCCTCGAGATCCGCTTCAAGGACGAGCGGGTCAGCAGCGAGGCGGTCGACTCCGAGCGGCGCTCGGTCACCTACCGCTACGCCGGGGGCATCGTCGACTTCGTCAAGCACATCAACCGGACCAAGGACGCGCTGTTCACCAAGGTCGGCTCCTACGAGGACGGCACCGACGACTCCGAGGTCGAGGTCGCGTTCCAGTGGAGCACCGGCTACAACATCGACGGGATCCACTCCTTCGCCAACGGCATCAACACGCCGGAGGGCGGCACCCACGTCGAGGGCTTCCGCGCCGCCCTCACCACCGCGGTCAACAAGTACGCCCGGGGCAAGAACCTCCTCAAGGAGAAGGACCCGAACCTCCAGGGCGAGGACATCCGCGAAGGCCTCACCTGCATCATCTCGGTCCGCCTCCGCGACCCCCAGTTCGAGGGCCAGACCAAGGCCAAGCTGGGCAACACGAGCATCCGCACCCTGGTGCAGAAGGCGACCAACGACCACCTGGCGGCCTGGTTGGAGGAGAACCCCACCGAGGCCAACAAGGTCGTCAAGAAGGCCGTCGCGGCCAGCCAGGCCCGGCTGGCGGCCAAGAAGGCCCGCGACGTCATCCGCTCCAAGACCTTGCTCGACGGGGCCGGCATGCCCGACAAGCTCAAGGACTGCTCGTCGAAGGACCGCAGCCTCCGCGAGCTGTTCATCGTCGAGGGCGACTCGGCCGGCGGCTCCGCGGTCGACGCCCGCGACCCCGCCACCCAGGCGATCCTCCCGATCCGCGGCAAGATCCTCAACGTCGAGCGGGCCCGTCTCGACAAGATGTTGAAGAACACCGAGATCCAGGCCCTGATCTCGGCCATCGGGGCGGGTGTCGGGGTGGAGTTCGACGTCGAGAAGCGGCGCTACGACAAGGTGATCTGCATGTGCGACGCCGACGTCGACGGCAGCCACATCCGCACCCTGCTGCTCACCTTCTTCTTCCGGCAGATGAAGCCGCTGGTCGAGGCCGGGTGCATCTACATCGCCCAGCCGCCGCTGTACTCCACCGAGGTCGGCAAGGAGAAGATCTACCTGAAGGACGACGCCGCCCGGGCCGCCTTCCTGGCCGAGCGACCGAACCACAAGAAGGACTTCGGCCGGCTCAAGGGCCTCGGCGAGATGGATGCCGACGAGCTCCACATCACCACCATGGACGCCGGCCACCGCACCCTGCTCCAGGTCACCGTCGAGCAGGCGGCCCTGGCCGACGAGGTCATGTCGATCCTGATGGGCGACGACGTCGAGTCCCGCAAGCAGTTCATCGTCACCAACGCCGGTGACGCCTTCATCGACGTCTGAGGG
>CAYQGF010000067.1:0-12910 GCA_964416885.1 uncultured Iamiaceae bacterium | reverse complement strand
CAGGTCGCGGCCCGGCTCCACCACCTGGTCCAGGCCCGGGCCTGGGACGAGGGCAAGGCCCTGGTGATCACGAGCTGGGCCGACCTGCTCGACGCCGACCACTTCGACGTGCTCGTCGCCGCCGCCCTGGCCATGCCGTCGGACCACTTCCAGGACGACGTCTTCGGCTCGCTCGGGGCCGGGGCCGTGCTGCTGGTCTGGGGGGAGCCGACCGCCGCCGCGGCCTACCTCGACGCCGACTGCGTGCGGGCCGACATCGAGGCCGCCGCCACCGCCGCCGCCCTCCGGGCCCACGCCACCTGGTGGGCGACCGCGCCCGACCAGGCGATCGAGTGCGTCGCCCAGGCCAACGACCTGCTCGACTCGCGACCCGGCGCGGCGCTGGTCCCCCTGCCCGGGTTCGAGCCCATGACGACCGGCCGTTCGATGCTCGCGGTCAGCGAGGCCCGCGCCATGGCCCTGGCCGGACGGGTGGCCGAGGCCGCCGAGCGGCTCGGTGTCGTGGCCGAGCTGCCCCTCGACGACCCCGTCGCCGGCTCGGTGAGCGCGTGGGCCACCAAGGCCTGGGTCGACGCCCTGGCCGGTGACCTCGTCGCCGCCCGCACCGCCACCGACATGGCCTTCACGCTGGCCCACGCCGGCGGCTGGGAGGGGACGCCGTCGCTGGCGCCCGCCCACCTGGCCCGCGCCCTGGTCGGCGCCCGCTCCGGCATCGACGGAGGGCCGCGGTGGGACGATGTCGACGAGGCCGCCGAGATCGCCGTCCGGGCCCGGGCCTGGGGGCTGCTCCGCGTCGCCCGCTCGGTCGCGGCGATCTGCGGCGACGTCGACCACCCGCTCCCGGCTGCCGAGGCGAGCAGCCCCGCCCTCGCCCCGCTGGCCGAGCGGCTGATCGGCACCTGGCAGGCGCGGGCGGCGCTCCGCCGGGGCGACCCCACCGGTGCCGCGGCCCTGCTGGCGTTGGTCCCGCCGACCGAGGAGGCGCTGGCACCGTGGGTCGAGGTCGCCCTGGCGGTCCACGGCCCCGAGGCCGCGGCCGAGGCCCTGGCGTCGTGGCGGCCGGCGTCGACCCCGGCCGGCCAGCTCGGCCTGCTCCTCGGCGAGGCGGCTCTCGCCGAGCCCGGGACGGCCCGCAACGAGCTGGCTCGCACCGCGTTCGAGCGGGCGCGCGCCACCGGCCTGGTGGGCATGGTGCTCGAGGCCCCGCCCCCGGCCTGGGAGGCACTGCTCATCGTCGCCCCCGACGACCCCACCGTGCGGGCGCTGGCCGAGCAGGCCGGGCAGCCACCGCCCCGGGCGAGGCCCGACCTGTCCGAGCGTGAGCTGGAGATCCTGCGGCTCCTCGACGGCCCGCTGTCGCTCAACGACGTCGGACGCGAGGTGTACCTCTCGGGCCACACCGCCAAGTGGTACGCGGCCCGCATCTACCGCAAGCTCGGCGCCCACAGCCGGGTCGAGGCCGTCGACCGCGCCCGCGCCCTCGGCCTCCTCTGAGGGCTCACTGGCACCGTCGACCCCGACGCCACCCTCCCGAGGCACCGCGCCCCTGACCGGCTCGGCTCCTCAGCGCTCGATGCGGGGGCGGGTGCCCTCGACGGCCTCGACCCGGTCGACCAGCCGGTCGACGAGCTCGTCCCGGAGGCCCCGGTGCGCCCGGTCGCCGGCCCGGTTGTGCTGCTGGTGGGGGTCGGCCCGGTTGTCGTAGAGGTGGGTCACCCGGTAGCGGTCCGCGGCGGGCCGGAGGTGCCCGGCGAGGGGGTTGGCCGTGGGCGCCCGCACCGCGACGGTGTGCCCCTCGGTGCGCAGGGCCCGGCCGATCTGCGCCTCGCTGACCTGGACCAGGACCTCGTCGCGGTCGACGGGCCCCTGGAGGGCGGTGCCGTCGACGTCGGCGGCGATGCCCCCTGCGGCCGCGACGAACGTCGGCAGCAGGTCGAGGTGGGTCACGAGGTCGCGGCGGCGCCCACCGCCGTCGAACCCGGGCCCGGCCACGACCAGGGGGACCCGGATCGACGCGTCGTGGGGGCTGCGCTTGTACTCGAGG
The DNA here is from genome assembly GCA_964416885.1 of uncultured Iamiaceae bacterium. Classification (GTDB taxonomy): domain Bacteria; phylum Actinomycetota; class Acidimicrobiia; order Acidimicrobiales; family Iamiaceae; genus Iamia. Next base: position 10,866 of record CAYQGF010000067.1, on the reverse strand, counting down.
TTGCGGGTCCGGAAGTGGCTGCCGTGGTCGCTGGTGAACACGACGATCGTGTCCCGGATGCGCCCGTCCCGGCCGAGGGCGGCGAGGAGGCGACCGAGGTTGGCGTCGATGCTGGCGCACGCCGCGAGGTACTCGGCGTAGTTCCACCGCCAGTCGCCGCGCCAGGGCGAGAGGTCCCCGGGCCGGTCGAAGCCCCGGAACCGGTCGGCGCCGCCCTTGGGCCCGATCGTGCGGAACCGGTCGTTCTGGTGGTGGGGCTCCAGGTACGACACCCAGAGCAGGAAGGGCCGGTCGGGGCCGAGGCGGCCCAGGCGGTCGATCGCCAGGTCGGTGACGGCGTCGACCCGGTAGCCGTCGAGCTCGACCCGCTCGCCGTTCTCGTCGAAGACGTGGCCGCCGTAGGCGCCGGAGGTCAGCTCCAGGGCATCGGCTGCGACCCAGGCGTCGCGGTAGCCCCCACGCCGCGACGGCGGGACCGGGCCCCGCTCCCAACGCTGGACGGTCCGGTCGGCCGGCAGGCGCGGGCCCCGGTCCGACGCCAGGTGCCACTTGCCCACGTAGCCGGTCCCGTAGCCGAGGCCGGCGAGCCGTGACGCCAGGGTGGGCGTGCCCTCGGGCAGGGCCAGCCCGTTGCGCCAGCAGCCGACCCGGGTCGGGTACTGGCCGGTCTGCATCGCGGCCCGGGCCGGTCCGCACACCGGCTGCACGGTGAAGGCGTTCTCGAAGGCGACGCCCCGGGCCGCCAGCCGGTCGAGGTGCGGGGTCACGTCGAGGCGCTGCCCGAACACGCCGCAGGAGTCCGGGCGCTGCTGGTCCGACAGCACCACGAGGATGTTGGGGGCCACGGACCGGTCCCCGGGAGCCGATGGCGGAGGTGCCGTCACGGGCCTCAGGTTCGCGCCGGACCGCGGCCTCGAACGAGCCGTCGCACCGGGCACGGTCCCCGTCCGGCCCCGGCCAGGCCGAGTTCCGCCACGACCCCGCGGCGTCGCGGTTCGGGGCCACCCAGGAGATGGCCGCGGCCTACGTGGCGGCCCGCCCGCAGCGGTAGGGCTCGCCGCCCTACGGTGGCCCGTCATGGCGACGCCACGACCACCGGTCCAGGTCCGCCGGATCTACGAGGACCCCTCCCCCGACGACGGCACGCGGGTGTTGGTCGACCGCATCTGGCCGCGGGGCGTCAGCAAGGAGCGCGCCCACCTCGACGAGTGGTGCAAGCAGGTCGCACCGTCCACCGACCTCCGCCAGTGGTACGGCCACGACCCGGCGAAGTTCGACGAGTTCGCCCAGCGCTACCGGGCCGAGCTCGACGACCCCGACCGGGCCGCCGCCCTCGCCCACCTGGGCCAGCTCGCCGACGACGGACCGCTCACCCTGCTCACCGCCACCAAGGCGTTCGAGATCAGCGAGGCCGCCGTCCTCGCCGACCTGGTCAGCGACCGGTCGAGCCGGTGACGAGCGGGGGCTCGCCCTCGCCGTCGAGCCCCATGACCACGTCGACGCAGCGCTGGATCTCCGGGTGGAGCACCCGGACCAGCTCGTCGGCGTCGCTGCTCTCCACCGGGATGGGCGTGGCCACGTGGACCCGGGGCTCGTGGCGTCCGGGCAGGTTCGGGCGCTGGTAGTCGTCGGGCTCGCCGCCGTAGGAGAAGCCGACGGGGAGCAGCTCCACCGGGACGTGCTCGCGGGCGGAGATCGCGGTGTGGGCGATGCCCTTGCGCAGCGGCTGGACCTCGGCGTAGCGGGCCCGGTTGCGCGTGCCCTCCCAGAAGCCGGCCATCGAGTGCCCGGCGACCAGCTTGGCCACCTGGGTCTCGCTGGCGAGGACGATCGCCTGGCGGTAGGTGTCCTCGACCTCCTCGGTGACCTCGAGGCCCCGGCGCCGCAGGTCCTCGAGCCGGAAGGTGGGGATCGCCCCGAGCCCGTCGACCGACCGGCGCAGGACCTTCCCGGCCAGGCCCGGCCGGCTGAACAGCGACGGCTCGGCGGGGATGAAGGCCCGGCCCCGGAGCGGGCGCAGGGCGGCGAGGCGCTGGGCCAGGGCGACGATCACGTACTGGTCGTCGGCGGTGGTGTGGTTGGGCGAGATCACCAGCCGCGCCCCACGGGCGAGGGCCTCGGTGATGGCGTCGGTGGCCCCGTCGTCGCAGGTGATGGTGGGCCGGTAGACCCGGGCCAGCACCGCGCCGGCCGTGCGGGCGAAGGCCCCGTTCTGCTCGTGGCGTCGGTAGTAGGCGTAGACGGCCTCGTAGTTCTCCAGCACGACCCGAGGACGCATCGCCGAACCCTACCGACCAGTCGGTAGGTGGCTCCTGTCGGGGGGGCAGGACGGGGATGCGCTCGCCCCATCCCCCGGCACGCAATGGGGTCTGACCCCATTGTGTGTCAGTCGGTCAACCGGTGGTCGACCGGACGTCAGCGAGCCATGGCGGCCGTGAAGGCGCCCCGGACGCGGGCCTCGACCTCCTCGGGCGGCGAGGCCGGCAGCTTGCCGTCGAGGTGGAGGCAGGCCAGGCCGTGCACGAGGCTCCAGCCGGCCAGCGCCAGCGCGGCCGGGTCCGCCCCGGGCTCGGGGTAGGCCCGGGCGACCGCCCGGGCGAGCAGGTCGTGCAGCTCGGCCGCGGCCCGGACCCGCTGGTCGTCGGCATCGTCGCACTCGTTGCCGAACATCAGGCGGAACAGCGCCGGCCGGCGCAGGGCGAAGTCGACGTAGGCCACCCCGAGGTCGGCCAGGTCCTCGGGCGACGCCGGGACGTCGCGACGGGCCAGGAGGTCGGCCTTCAGGTCGGCGAACCCCTCCGCCGCGAGGGCGGACTCCAGCGCGTCACGGTCGGCGAAGTGGCGGTAGGGCGCCGTCGGGGAGACACCGGCCCGGCGGGCCACGGCCCGCAACGAGAAGGGCTCGCCCTCCTCCAACATCTGCATGGCCGAGGTGAGCAGCGCGGCCCGGAGGTCGCCGTGGTGGTAGCTCGCCCGCTCCGATGTTGACACCGCTCACGCACCTCCCTACCGTATGTGAACGCTGCACACATCCTAGCCGGCCGACCGGCGGAGGAAGGGACCCACGAGATGCACGCGGTCACGATCGTCGACGGCGCCCTCCAGTGGCGGGAGCACCCCGACCCCGAGCCCGGCACCGGGCAGGTGCTGGTCCGGGTCCACGCCGCCGGGCTCAACAGCGGCGACCGGCTCCAGGTGATGGGCTTCTACCCGGCCCCGCCCGGCTCGCCACCCGACATCCCCGGCCTGGAGCTGGCCGGCGAGGTGGTCGCCCTCGGCCCCGGAGCCGAGCGGTTCTCGGTGGGCGACCGGGTGATGGCCGTGGTCGGCGGGGGCGGACAGGCCGAGCTGTGCGTGGTGCACGAACGCCACCTCCTCCCCGTCCCCGACGGCATCGACTGGGCCACCGCCGGCGGCTTCCCCGAGGCGTTCACCACCGCCCACGACGCCCTGTTCACCCAGGCCGACCTCACCGTCGGCGAGCGGTTGTGTGTCCACGGCGCCGCCGGTGGCGTGGGCATCGCCGGCGTGCAGCTCGGCGCCGCCGCCGGCGCGGCCGTGACGGCGACGGTCCGCAACGAGGCGCTCCGCGACCAGGTGGCCGGCTTCGGGGCCCGGGTGGTCGCGCCGGAGGGCTTCGGCGACCACGGCCCCTTCGACGTGGTCCTCGAGCTGATCGGTGGCCCCAACATCGGCGACGACATCCGCGCCCTCGCGACCGGCGGGCGCATCACGGTCATCGGCACCGGTGCGGGGGTCACGACCGAGCTCAACCTCCTCGACCTGATGCTCGCCCGAGGTCGCATCCACGGCTCCACCCTCCGGGCCCGCAGCCTGGAGGAGAAGGCCGCCGCGGCGCGCGCCGTCGAGCGCCACGTCCTCCCGCTCCTGGCCGACGGCCGGGCCCGGGTCCCGGTCGAGGCCACCTACCCGATGGCCGACGCGGCCGCCGCCTACGAGCGGTTCCGCACCGGCGGGAAGCTCGGCAAGATCGTCCTCGTGGCGTAGCCGGCACCCCGACCCCCGACAACGACCCCTCCCCACGATCCCCAGGAGACCCCGATGAAGGCCGCCGTCTACCACCGCAACGGACCCCCCGAGGTCCTCCAGCTCGAGGAGGTCCCCGACCCGACCGTCGGCCCCGGCATGGTCCTGATCGAGGTCGAGGCGGTGTCGATCGAGGGCGGCGACACGCTCAACCGCCTGGGCGGCCCGCTGGTGACCACCCCGCACATCGTCGGCTACCAGGCCGCCGGCACGATCGTCGAGGTCGGTGCCGGCGTGACCGACCGGGCGGTGGGCGACCGGGTGGTCGCGGTGAACCTGTACGGCTCCCACGCCGAGCTGTTCGCGGTCCCCGCCGTCACCACCTGGAAGGTCCCCGACGGGGCCGACATCACCGCCTGCGCCTGCATCCCCATCGCCTACGGCACCGCCCACGACTGCCTCTTCGAGTTCGGCCACCTGAGCCCGGGCGAGACCGTCCTGGTCCAGGCCGGCGCCGGCGGCGTCGGCATGGCCGCCATCCAGATGGCCAAGCAGGCCGGCGCCACCGTCATCGCCACCGCCTCCTCCCTCGCCCGCCTCGAACCCCTCGCCGACCTCGGCCTGGACCACCCCGTCGACTACTCCACCGACGACTGGGTCGACCAGGTCCGCTCCCTCACCGGTGGCCGCGGCGTCGACCTCGTCGTCGACTCCGTCGGCGGCGCGACCCTCCAGAAGTCCGTCGCCTGCCTCGGCCACCGCGGTCGGGCCACGACGATCGGCAGCGCCGGACGGGACTTCACGCCGTTCGACTCCAGCGCGCTGACCCGACAGAACCAGTCGCTCACGGGGGTCTACCTGGGCGGCGAGATCACCACGCCACGGGTGCAGCAGATGGTGCAGGGCCTCGTCGACGACGTCGCCGCCGGGCGCCTCGCCGTCCTCGTCGACCGCACCTTCCCCCTCGCCGAGGCCGCCGCCGCCCACGCCCACATCGAGGGCCGCCACGCCATCGGCCGCGTCGTCCTCACCCCGAAGGGCTGACCTCACCCGGACCGCCGCCGGGAGCCCCGCACCGACTTGCCGGCCCATAAACCAACAGCGTTAGTATTCGGTCCATGAACCGGGCCGGACGACTCCTCATGACCTCGATCGCCACGTTCGCCCTCGGCGTCGGAGCCGTCGCGTGCAGCGACTCGTCGACGTCCGAGGCGGAGGGGCGGACGACGACCACGGCACCGCCGACGACGGCCGTCCCCGAGGGCGACGCCTTCTACGAGGCCCCCACCGACCTGACCGGTGGCGAGCCCGGCGAGCTGTTCCGCTCGGCCCCGTTCGCACCGGACGAGTTCGGCGTCGACGCCGCCGGCTCCCGGATCCTCTACCGGTCGACCGGCGCCGCCGAGGAGCCCATCGCCGTCTCCGGCGCCGTCTTCGTCCCCGCCGGCGAGGCTCCCGACGGGGGCTGGCCGCTCCTCGCCTGGGCCCACGGCACGACGGGCGTCGCCGACCGGTGCGCGCCGTCCCGCTCGGAGGACATGTTCGGCTACGACGGGTACCTCGGCGACCTGGTCGCCGACGGCTTCGTCGTGGTCGCCACCGACTACGAGGGCCTCGGCACCGCCGGCCCGCACCCCTACCTCGACAAGGCCGCCGAGGCCCGAGGCGTGATCGACAGCATGCGGGCGGCACGGACGCTCCTCGACGAGCAGGGCGTGGCGACCGCCGACGGGTGGGCGGTGCTCGGCCACTCGCAGGGCGGCCAGGCCGCCATCGCCACCGCCGAGCTCGCCACCGCGGCCACAGCCGCCGACGACCCCCTGGTCGGCGTGGTGTCGATCGCCCCCGCGTCCCAGTTGGAGATGCTGCCCGACTTCCTCGCCGGGTCGCCCTACCAGGGCTACCTGGCCTTCGCCGCGGCCGGGATCCTCGCCACCGACGACTCGGTCTCGGCCGAGGACCTCATGGGGCCGACCGCGCTCGACCGGTTCGACACCCTCGACACCGGGTGCTGGACCGAGGTCATGAGCGCCTTCGCCGACGTGCCCGCCGCCGACCTCGACACCCCGACCCCGGCCGGGGCCTCCGCCATCGAGGACTTCCTCCGCCGCAACGAGCCCGGCACCGAGCCGCTCGGCGTGCCGGTCCTCCTGGTGCAGGGAGCCGACGACGACACCGTCCCCCAGGCTGCCACCGAGCTCCTGCACACCACCCTCTGCGACGCCGACGAGGTCGCGGCCCTGCGGGTCTACCCCGACGTGGGCCACGACGAGGTCCTCGACCCCTCCCGGCCCGACGTCGTCGCCTGGGTCACCGACCGGCTCGCCGGAACCGCGGCACCCGGCTGCGGATGACCACGAAGGAGCCGACCGCCCGCCGCGGCCCCGGGCGGCCGACGACACCGCTGCTCAGCCGGGAGGCGATCGTGGCCGCGGCGCTGGCGCTCATCGACGACGGCGCGCCCCTGACGATGCGCTCGCTCGCCCGCCACCTCGGCGTGAACGCGGCGTCGCTCTACAACCACACGACCGGCATCGACGACGTCATCGACGGGATCCGGGAGGGCATCGCGGCCGAGCTGGCCGCCGGCTTCGGGTCGGTGGCCGAGGGGTGGGAGGTCGGCCTGCGGACGATCGCCACCGCCTACCGCGATGCCCTGCTCGCCCACCCCCACGTGGTGCCCGTCCTCGCCGCCCGACCGGTGCTCGACCCGCTGACCCTCGACCTCTACGAGCTGGCCGCGTCCGAGCTGGTCCGGGCCGGGTGGAGCGAGGCCGACGCGGTGGCGGTGATCTGGACGGTCGAGTCCCTGGTCCTGGGCTCGGCCCTGCTGGCGACCGGGCCGTCCCGCACCCTGCCGCCCCCCGACCCCGACGCGGCCCCGGACCGGCACCCCACCTACCGGGCCGGCGAGGCCGGCGCCGAGCACCACTTCGCCCTCGCCCTCGACGCCCTCGTCGCCGGCCTCCGCCAGGACCGACCATCGCGCTGAGCCGGGCGTCCGGTCCGCCCCCGCCGCAACGCCTCCCTCAGGCCCGGACGAAGTCCGAGGGCTTCCAGCTTCCGTCGAACGCAGCCGCGCCGGGACCGTACAGACGGAAGTAGACGAACCACTGCGCGCCCGGGTTCGTCTGCACCCATGGGGCCGCGGCGTCGGCTGGAGCATCGGGGCCGAAGTGCAGCGTGACGTCGCCCGTCTCGTCCGGCTCGATCCGGTCACGCAACGACGTGATCAGCGGCTTGAACTGCGGCGCGTCGATCTCCGAGCGGGTGTCGAGGTCGTACACCGTCACCGACCAGAACTGCTCGGCAGGCACCGGGGTGGGCACGGTGAGGACGTACTGCCGACCCCCGTCGAGCGGCTCGCCCTCCGCGTCGACGTTGCCCAGCCAGTAGAGCGACCCGACGCCCTCCTCGCGCTTGAACATCTTCGGAGTCTCGAGCGTCGCCTGGTAGAACCAGCGCTCGCGTGCGGACAGCCGCAGGAAGTCGTGCTCGTAGTACCCGTTGTCGCCTTCCGCGAGGACGACCCACTCCCATCGGCGATCCGGCCAGACGATCCGCTCGGGAGCGTCGCTGGCGAACGCCGTGACCACAAGTTGCTCGTTGGCGATGCGTGCGGCCTCGGTGAGCACGTCGACCATGTCCGCTCCCGGCTCGAACGGACGGTCCCGTCGGATGCCGAGGTCGGCGAGCAGGCCGAGGACGCTGTAGTCCTCCGGTGCGGCGACATCCATGTCGAGCGCCCGCTTGAGCGCCACCCAGTACGCCAGCGTGCCGTCGACCTCACACGGGTTGGCCACGCTGGGCGTGTCGGACGTGTCGACGAACGTGTTCGGCCTCGGGTCGGCGGCCTGCGACAGCGGGTAGACGCGCAACTGCCGCAGGAGCGCCTTGCCCTGCTCGGGGTCGGGGAACGGGGCGCGGGTGGCGATCAGCGCATGGTGGGTCTTCAGGCGCCGCACGAGGTGGCCGTCGGGGAGGTCGCGGTCGTCGCCGGGAGCGACGAACAGGTACTTGGCGCCCGCACCGGCCTCCTCACCGGCGAGGCCCATGTCGGTCACGTACCGGAAGTTCGTGTCGTTGATGACGCCCATCGTCGGGCCGGCGGGCACGTCGACCACGATCGGTTCGGCCGCGGTGTCGATCCAGCCGAGCCCGTACGGGGTGTCGGAGTTCTGGGTCAGCGACACCGCCGACGGGGCGGAGAGCTGCACGAGCAGCCCGGTGTTGACCGGGGCACCGTTCTTGGCGAGCGACTCGAAGTTCATCACCATCGACACGGTCGGGTAGAAGAACTTGTAGGCCTCGACGGCCCGGTTCAGCAGGGCGTCCCGGCGGATACGAGCGATCTCCGCCGGCGGGGGAAGCTTTTGCATCGTGGTCCTCTTCTGGTGGTCCTGACGTCGTCGTCAGAGGCCCGCGAGGCCGTTGCCGAGCAACTTGGTGCCGAGCAGCAGCAACACGATCATCATGATGACGGCGTTGTGGGTGGACATCGTGTCCTTGATCGATCGCAGCGGCGCCGCCGCTCGGCGCGGCGCCACCAGGTAGTACACCACCGGCCCGGCCACCGTCACCGACCCGACCGCGACGAACACGGCGAGGGCGGCCACGGTCGAACCACCCGAGAGGTCGGTGTGGGCGATCGTCGCCGCGGCGGCGAGCGTCAGCGCAAGGTTCTTGGGGTTGAGCCCGGACAACGCCGCTCCGATCAGGACGGTGCGGCCCGTGCTCAACGTGTCGATCGCCGCCATCCACTTCGGGGGCTCCGGCTCGACGCCGGGCTGAGGTCGTGACGCCCACTGCCGCGCGGCCATCACCAGGAACAGGACAGCGATCAGGATCTCGAGCCAGCTGAGCACGGTCGACGGCTTGCCACCGGGATCCCCCGACCCGGCGACGAGCACCACCACCGCGCTGACGAGGGCGAGGCCCGCAACCCACCCCAGCGCGAACGCGAGCCCCTGGGACCGGGCGCGTGGCGCGCCGAGCATGAGGGTGATCGCGATCACGGGCAGCGGGCTGAGCGCGACACCCACCGCCGAGGGCAGCAGGTCTCCGATGACCTCGACGAGCATGGCCTCGACTCCTGTGCGGGCCGGCTACTGGCGCCCGATCAGCGATCGGACGGCGTCTTCCAAGGGAACCAGGTGACTGTGGTCGTCGTCGCTCACGCTGATGCGGATCCACTCGATCCCGCCGTTGAACGGGGCCGCAGCCCCCGGCTCGGAGGTGACCGGTGTCCCGGTGCTCCTGCCGACATCGGTGGTCTCCTCGGCCGAGAACACGATCGGCTGCGTGACCTCCACCCGGCCTGAACCCATCTCCTCCCCGTCGACGTAGAGCGTGACGTCGCCACCGCGGGCCGGACCACCGCCGTCGTACGCGAACTCGGCGCGCACCTGATGCGGGCCGGGCGGCAACGGCGCGGTCGAGATCGCCGTCGACGTCTGCACCCCGAGAAGGTTGTAGGCGTAGGTGAGCACGCCGTCGTTCGCGTAGAACGTCCACCCTCCGAGGTGACCGCCCTGGCTGAGCAGCACGCCGTGCGCGGGCACCTCCGGGATGTCGAGCTGTGCGGTGATGCTGTGGGACCGGTTCTTGACGCTGATGACGGCGTTCTCGGTGAGCTTGCCCATGCCGGCGAACAGGACCTGCGTGTCACCGGTGATGAGCTGCGGGCGGCCGGCGATGTTCGGGTCCATGCGCTCGGTCCCGCGGTCGTCGAGCGGGAGCACGTTGTGCTTCGTCGCCTCGATCAACCACAAGCGTTGGAGCTCGTGGAGCACGTCCGGGTGCTGCGCGGACACGTCGTGCGCCTGGCTCCAGTCGGTCGTCGTGTCGTAGAGCTCCCAGACGTCGTCGTCGAAGGCGACCGTCTCGGCACCGGCCAGCTCCCACGGTGTGCGGTGCTTCGTCACCGCGGTCCAGCCCTTGTGGTAGATCCCGCGGTTGCCCCACATCTCGAAGTACTGCGTCTCGCGGTGCTCCGGCGCATCAGCGTCCGCGAAGGTCGCGGCGAAGCTCGTCCCCTCGATCGGTGCCTGGGTGACGCCGTGCACCTGCAATGGCTGGGGAAGACCGGCGACGTCGAGGACGGTGGCCGCGACGTCGATCACGTGGGCGAACTGGTGGCGCACCTCGCCAGTTCCGGTGATGCCCTCCGGCCAGTGCGCGATCGTCCCGTTGCGGGTACCGCCGAAGTGGGACGCGACCTGCTTGGTCCACTGGTACGGAGTGTTCATCGCGTGCGCCCAGCCCACGGCGTAGTGGTTGGACGCCGTCGGGGAGCCCAGCTCGTCGAGGCGCGAGATCAGGAGCTCGTCGGTCTCCAAGTGATCGAGCCCGTTGAAGTTGAACGCCTCGCTGAAGCTGCCCCGGAACGTGCCTTCGGCCGAGGCACCGTTGTCACCGATGATGTAGAGCACGAGCGTGTTCTCGAGCATCCCGAGCTCGTCGACGGCGTCGACGAGGCGGCCGAAGTGGTGGTCCGTGTGCTCGAGGAAGCCGGCGTACACCTCCATCTGCCGGGCGAGCATCGGCTTGAGCGCGTCGTCCATCTCGTCCCAGGACGGGATGTCATCGGGCCGTGGCGTCATGGCGGTGCCGGCAGGGACGACACCACGCTCGAGCTGGTGCTCGAACGTCCGCGCTCGCAGCGCTTCCCACCCGTCATCGAACTGGCCGCGGTACTTGTCGGCCCACTCGGCGGGCACGTGGTGAGGCGAGTGGGTCGCGCCCGGCGCCCAGTAGACGAAGAAGGGTCGGTCCGGCTGCAACGCCGACGACTGGCGGACCCAGTCGATGGCCCGGTCGGCGATGTCCTCGGTGAGGTGGTAGCCCTCCTCGGGCGTCGCGGGCGGGTCGATCGACGTC